>JBFYTT010000046.1:0-3461 GCA_041300425.1 Roseiflexaceae bacterium | reverse complement strand
TCGCCTCGGGCAGATGTGGGAACGACTCGGGGAAGGGCATTTGGATGTTGGTGTAGTGTGGTTTGCTGAAGGACTCGCCGCTCCAGGCCGATTGGCGCATCTGCATGGTCCAATTGCCCGGAACGGCCAGGGTGTTCCACTCGGCCGCGATCAGCGCCGCATCAGTGACCTCACGCGGCGAGTCGAACATGGCAAACTGCCAGTTGCCGTTGAGGCTGCGCACCTGGGTAGAGTGTTCTGCACCACGACGGGCAGCGCCGTGTTCGTTGCTGAATGGCCAAAACGTCGACCGCGCAGGCAGTTTGCGCAGACTGGGCAGTTCGGGCATCTGCCAGGTTGGTTGGTCGTCGATCATCAAAAAGGGAAGGGGCGAATGAAGCGTCATGCGCAATCCTTTGTGTGTACATTCATTGGAATGTGGTGCGTGCTACGTCTCGACAAATCATACCACTGGTTTATTTCGTGGGAGGTGAGCGCAGTTGTGATTGATCCGATATGGTGCTTCTGGACAACCACATCGGTATGACCGAAATCACTTGGTACAAATGAGTAGCCGAGAAAAGCATGTTCGATTTGACATAACAAAAAGATGTGATTTGCCAGGTTGACCAGGACGTCTGCATCGCAATTGCTTTCAACCTACACTTCGTCTTCGTCGATGTCTGCATCAACCAGCTGGTCGCGCGCTTTTTCGATGCGCTGTAGGCGCCGGCCAAAATTAGTCATGGCAATGGTGCTGAACTCTTCGAATCGCAAGCCAAATGGCATTTCGTCGTAGGCCGAAAAAATCTCAGTGATGATTTGCATGGCGAGCGGCATCAGCTGGTTCATGCGCTGCTCGATTACTGGCCATAGCTGCGGATCGGCGGCGATGAGTCGCGAGAGCAAGAAGACGCCATAGGCAATGTGCCGCGATTCGTCGCGTTTGAGGAGCAATATGCCTTGGCGGACGCCGGGCATGAGATTGTTGCGCTCGAGCGCCGCAAAGTATGCCTCGTAGCCGGTCTCGGCGAGGACACCCTCGACGATCATGTTGTAGGTGACCGAGGCGCGCGCTTGCGCGGCTGGCGAGCTGTCGCTCAGCAAGGCATGCATCGCCTGTGGCAGCTCGTCATAAAAAAGCGTTCGATAGGCCGGCGTGTGGTAGTGTGTCAGGTCGCCGGCGTCTGGGGCGATGTGCTTGAGGAATCCGTTGGCGAAGAAATCGACGTGTTTGGCCTCTTCCCACAAAAACGTCGTGAGAAACATCTCTTCCTCGAGGCGACCTTCACGGGCAATGGTCATGATGAGCGGCAACAGATCGAGGGTGACACTTTCTTCACCGGCCACAAACATGCCGGTGAGGCGCAACAACAAATCGCGCTCGGTGGCGTTGAGGTTCTGCCAATCAGCGACATCCTGCGAGAAGTCGATGTCGGCTGGGTTCCAGACGCCGAGGCGTTTGGCTTTCTGCCACAAGCGCATAGGCACGCTGTCGTTGTCGAGTCCTTGGCGGCTCGTCGTGACAAACGTATGATGCGGCGTTGCTGTCGTCACTGATTGGACAGGCGGCGTTGAGGGTGTTGGGTGAGGGAGGTCCGGTTGGCTGATTGCGGCAATCAGTGCTTTGGCGGTTGCCCCGTGCATAGCCAGTGTGGTCAAGCTGCCTTTGGTCAACGTCAGCTGGCGGCGCATGATGCCCGCGATCGGATCGAGTTGCCCAGTCAACACGTTGCGCCAGATTGCTTCACGCGCCTCGAGAATAAATTCGGCATGTGCCAGATCTGCCGATGTGGCGAGGCGCGCTGCGCGGCAACTCCCGTGGTAGAGATCAAGGTAGATCATGGTTGTCTGCGCATCATCGTGCGTGATATGCAACAAGAGCGGCCAGCGCCAGTTGGCGGCAGCGCGGCGGTAGGCCTCGTTGTGGTTGATGGCCTGTGCGCAGGCATCGATCCAGGTGGCGCTAAAGAGGGCGGGAGTCATGGGTGGCTCCTTGTCTGGTTGTAACGGGGAATGTTCCACCGTAGCAAATTCCGCCATTCTTGTCAACGTATGCACTTTTGCTTGGTATGCTATAGACATCCCGTGCAATGATCAGGAGAAACGTCGATGACGAACCCATCGTTTGTGCCGTTTGCGCTCGAACACTACCAGTCGCTGCACGAACGCAACGTCGAGCTCAACTTGGCCGACAGTAGTGTCAAATGTGTCACCACGCGTGAGTGGTTGACCGAGTCCGAAATCGAGACGCTGCTCGACACGGGCCTTTTCTACCCCGAAGTCAACGGGACCACCGCTCTGCGCAGCGCCATCGCCGGCCTCTATCCACAGGCAACGATGGCCAACGTGCTGGTCACCGTCGGTGCTTCGCAGGCCAACAGTATGGTCTGTCAGACGCTCCTCGAGCCCGGCGATGAGGTCGTCGTGATGACCCCCGGCTACCGCCAAATATGGGGCACGGCGCTCAACATGGGCTGTACCGTGCGTGAATTGCCGCTCAATCCCGACAACGGCTGGCGCATCGACCTCGACGTCCTCGATCAGGTCGTCACTGCCAAAACCAAGTTGGTAGCCATCGTCAACCCCAACAACCCGACCGGGACCGTGATGACCGCTGCTGAGCAACAGCGCGTCGTGGCCGCCTGTGCACGGGTGGGTGCGTGGCTGCATGTCGACGAGGTATACACGGGTACCGAATACCCCGGCGAGCCCGACACCGCGTCGTTCTGGGGGACGTATGACCGCTTAATCGTTACCAACAGCCTCTCCAAAGCCTACGGGTTGGCCGGCGTACGCATTGGCTGGGCCGTCACCACGCCGCACATGGCCGAAGAACTGTGGCGCCGGCACGAATACGCCGTCATCGCGGCTGCTGCACCCAGCATGACGCTGGCCGAAATTGCCCTCCAGCCGGCCAAGCGCACGCAATTACTGACGCGCCAACGCAGCATCAGTCACGCAGGTGTCCAGGTGATGCGCGAATGGATTGCCACGCAAGGCGGCCGATTCAGCGTCCAGCCGGCCCAGGCGACGAGCATTGCGTTTGTGCGCTATCACTTCGATATGCCGTCGTACGATTTCGCCGAGCACATCCGCACCACGCAGTCGGTCCTGGTTGCCCCTGGGAGCACCCTTGGTGCCGAACACCATCTGCGCATTACGGTGGGCTACGAGCCTGCCAAAATCCGCACCGCCCTCGAGCGCATCGCCGCGGTAGCGACAACCTTGGGTTACTAACGCAGGGAGTGTGGTGTACGTCGCTTCGTAGGATTGCATGTACTACGAAAACCGCCGCCCGCTGCTCCCTGTCGTACCAGCGGCAGTTATGCTGAAAACCGCAGCGCGCTGCGGTCCGACCCCGGGTGCAGTCGCACCCGGTTTTTTTGTACGGTATCGTCTGTGGCAGCCTCTGCAGAAGGGCACGGTCTGATATTGGGTCCGCGCGCCGCGGGGGAGTGCGGCTGTCTGTGGTTCACTGC
>JBFYTT010000033.1:0-3122 GCA_041300425.1 Roseiflexaceae bacterium | reverse complement strand
ATGATGCGCTCGCACCCGTGCGGACACTATTCATCCCTTTTTGACCGCGCGGACCAAACTCGGCATACGTGGCTGCATTGACCGATACAGGCGTCGGCTCGCCCATCAAGAACATCGTGATGTCGAGCATGTGGACGCCCAAGTCAATCAGCGGTCCACCCCCCGCCATCCCCTTGTTGACGAACCAGCTGTTGATCCCGGGGATGCCTGCACGGCGCATCCAGTATGCTTTGGCATAGTAGATACGACCAAGGCGACCGCTGTCGATCTGTTGTTTGATGTACTGCACGTCGCTGCGCTGGCGATGATTGAAGCTGATCATCAGGATTTTGCCGGCAGATTTGGCAGCCGCCAGCATTTCTTCGCCTTCGACCGGCGTCCGTGCCAGCGGCTTTTCGACCAGCACGTGTTTGCCGGCGTTGAGTGCTGCGATGGTGACTTCGTGGTGGAGCCCGTTGGGCACGCAGATACTCACTGCATCGATATCGGGTTGCGCCAGCAACTCAGCGTATTCGCCGTATGTCCGTGCGCCGTATGTGGCGGCCAGGGTTTGCACACGCGCATCAAGGCCGGCTATCGCTGCAATCTGGACACGAGATTGCTTTGCGTACCCTTCGGCGTGCGATTTGCCGATGCCGGCACCGATGATGCCGACGCGGAGCGGGATGTTACTCATGAAAGAATCCTTTTGCTCGCCGAGGAGCAGTATGATGCTACGAAGAACGTATGTCTTCGATGGTCGATGGGTCGGCGACATGATCGATAAACAACACCCCGTTGAGGTGGTCCACTTCGTGTTGTATTGCACGTGCAAGCAACCCGGTGGCCCGCCGGATGCGTAGATTGCGACCCTTTAGATCACGGTATTCACAGGTAACCCACGATAATCGTTTGACATGTGCATAGCGTCCGGGCAGGCTCAAACACCCTTCGGTAGCGTTTATGGTGGATTCGCTCGTTTGGCTGATGACGGGATCTATCATCGCATAGGTCTGCTCCGGCTCCAGCTCGACATAACTGCCGTCTTTGCGTTTTTCGGAGCGTGCAGGGATACGGATGACGACCAGTCGCTGTGTCACACCGATTTGAGGCGCAGCCAGTCCGACACCTTCGACGGCATCCATTGTCTCGAACATATCGTCGACGAGCGTCGAGAGGTGTGCTTTGCTGAGGGTCACAGGGGTACAAACCTGACGCAAGATGGGGAGGTCGTCGGGGTTTTCGATGGACAAGATTCGCCGTACCGTCATCACTGAAGTCCTTTGCCTGTATTTTCACGTCATTATCATACCACTACGGATAAAAAAAGTGCTTTTATTTCGGTATATGCGTTGGTGTGTAGGCTTCATTCATGGGTCGCACAAGCGGCGATATTGTTGCCCTCAGAAGTTGCTCAGCATTCAATCCACTGGCGAGTGTGCGATCCGAAGACAAGAGAATACCCTCGACTACCACACCGATAATGTCGCAGAGCTCCTGACGAGTCCGCCCGGGTACAACTCTGCCCTCGAGGAGTTTTATTAACTGCTCTTCCCACCAGTCAATAAATTCGTCGACCAACGTGGCAACATGTGGTTCGAGACCTGCAAGATACGCTGCCACGAGTTGTAGCCATACTCGCCGATGCTGCGCACTGACTGACCATTCCATGAAGGCCCAGAGTTTATCTTCACTGCCTTCAATGTATTGCATTGCTTGCACTTTGCTTTGTGCAAAAGACGTGCCCAGGGCAGCCTCCAGCAGGTGCTCCCGGGTAGGAAAGTAGTGCGTAATGACCGTGGTTGATCGGCCTATTTCTTCCGCTACTCTGCGCACCGTTACGTCTTTTATCCCACCAACTTCAATAATGCGTAGTGTGGCTTCGATTACTTGCTCAGGCATCCCCATGGTTCAATGCTCCTCGACCGTCGTTTGACAAGTATACAACATCTGTTGTACGATGCGGAATATACAACAAGTGTTGTATAACAAGTGTTGCATATTTCAGGAGGGACAGTGACTATGCAATCTGAACTCCGGAGCAATCTCTATTTCGCATCAAGCAGAGCATTGATCAAGGCACTAGAGTGGGTTGGAGACCCGTTGGGGCGGCTCGAGCACGCCGCGGATATGGTTGCCTTTGCCGAGACTCTGCGCTCGAAGGCCGTACACAAAAGCATCTCGGGACTGCTGCTGTCTGCCGACTATCAGGTGTGCAGAGATGTGCTGAAGTCGCCGAATTGGAGAACGCTCCCAGAAGCGAACACCTTCTTGGAAAAGCTCTACCTCGGTAGCATTGCAGACTCCGAAAAAATAGATCCGTTCCTTGATTCCATCATTGCCAAGGACGGCACTGACCACGCGAGAATCAGGAAAGCGATCCAGCCTGCATTTTCGCAGCGCATGCTGCAGAACTGGAGGCTGTCTGCAGAAAAGATTGCACAAGAGCTGGTCAATGAGATTCACGATCACACACACATTGACTTCGTCGAATCACTCGCCACGCCACTCCCACTCGCTATGATTTGTGAGATTCTCGGTGTGCCGTTCGCCGATCGAAACAAACTCACGAGTTGGGGCAGAACGCTTGCAATCATCGGACTTGACCTGCCACGCACAACCCAAGAAAAAAACGAACTCACGCAGGCCTCTGATGCACTCACGTCGTATATTGCGGACCTCCTCGCGGACAAAAAACGAGATCCCCAAGAGGATCTGCTTTCCGTTCTTGCAACTGCAGGTAACGACGGTGACAGACTCACCGACAGAGAGATTATCGCGACAGCATCCTTTTTGCTCGTCGCTGGCTTCGAGACGACCGTCAACCTCCTCAGCGTCGGAACCTTGGTTCTGCTTGAACATCGTAATGAGCTCGCACAGATTGCAGCGAATCACGAACTCATACCGAATCTCGTCGACGAGGCATTGCGATTCGTCACTCCTGTTCAATATACTGCGAGAACGGCCGATAGCAATCTGATTCTTTCTGACGGCACACACGTGCGTCGGGGGCAGACGATTGTTTTGCTCCTTGCGGGCGCCAATCGTGACCCAGCAGTGTTTGATGATCCCAATACTTTTCTGATTAGCCGTGAAAATGCACGCAAAAACATCGCGTTCGGCTATGGCGCACATCATTGTAT
>JBFYTT010000020.1:0-4160 GCA_041300425.1 Roseiflexaceae bacterium | reverse complement strand
CCTCGGTCTGCGCAACGGCCGCATCATCGTGCTGGGTGACCAGAGCAATGGTGTGAACGCATCACGCACTCCGACCAAGACTGCGACCCCGACTCCTTAACCATGCACCTGCGTGCATGGTCAAGGAGGGCGGACCACCGCTTGAGTATGGTCATGGAGGGCGGACCACCGCTTGAGAATGGTCATGGAGGGCGGACCACCGCTTGAGTATGGTCATGGAGGGCGGACCACCGCTTGAGCATGGTCACAGCGGATGGAAAAGCGTTCTCCCCAGCACAAACCCCGCGCGTATGCGCGGGGTTTGTGCTTTTGTTATGGGCTCAAGCAAACGGTGCTTTCGCATCGGTACAAAAGTGAATCATGGCATGGTCAACGAAAAATGGAACAAAAACACAGTGCGCGGCGTCGTTCTCTCACGGCCCAAGATGTCATGTCGCCATAGTACGCACACCACGAATGAGCAGACGCTGAGATGTTACCAGTCCGTGACAGATTATGGCAGACACACACCAGTCGACGGTACATGCCGACGTCGCCTGCTGTTGCAGAATGCGGAAATAATGCGATTACATGCTTTTATGGCCCACACGCCCAGAGTCGCGTGCAGGCTCAATGCGTGGTGAACCTGATACAGACCTGAATTCGGTCCGAATGGTCAAATTCTATAAACGGGGCTGTGTAGTATAGTTCAGATGTGTTATCAGATAGACACGCGATGTTTCGGTGGTTGTGCACCCATAGGTGACAGCCCAGTAGGATAATGAGGGTGAGTATGCACCGAGAAAATCAAGCACCCGCAATCGATGGCATGCCGTTCCGACTGCAAACGCTGTTGCGGATTGTTATCATCGGGATACTGCTCCTGACGCCATATTTGATGGGTGTGAATACACAGTCTACAGCGGCCAAACCGCGTACCCCAGTATCTTTGGGCACCGATATACTGACCATCAACGGTGGCGGCGGTGCTGCAACAAATGGGTCCGATGGTTTGCGCATGGCATTTAATTGTATCGATGGTGCAGAACAAGTGTGGTTCCGGAATCTGGTGAACTACTACGACGGGGATTGCGGCTACGGCACTGCCGCAAACAATACCGGTGGCAATGTGAGTATCGCGTTGTCAATCCAAAATGGTAGCAGCACGCCTGTTGTCTTCAGCAATCTGGTCATTTGGGGTTCAACCCTCTGGGATAGCGTCGATGTCCTTGCGCTGAGCGGGAGTGCAAGCGTCGGGACGAGCATGGCGACGACTACCGGCAGCGGCTATGCGTTGCTCGAATACACCGGCACGACGACTGATGCCGGTCTGGCTGGTACCTATACCCTGCGGCGCGAGATTTCGTACACCTATCCAAACAAATATTTCACCGAAAACTATACCGTCTACCTGCCTGTTGGGTCGCCTGCGGTGACGATCCGTGTCTACAAAGGTGGAGATACGTATCCCGGTGGGAGTGATATGGGTGTGGGGGGAGCAACATCCACTCCGTATCAGTCCGTGCAATCCATCGAACCGACATCAAAACAAGTAATGGCGTTCCGAGAAACGACAGCAGGGACACTCGCAGGCGGCTACAGCGGTGAGTACACCAATGCAAATGGCATCATTATGGGCTCCAACGATGTCACAGTAGGGACCTGTTACGGCACGTGTACGGGGATTTTCGACCTCGAAACGACACCTACCGATACCGGTTTGGTTGCGCAATTCAAAACAACAGGTGCGACCTATGCAGCGTCGGGTTATCGCTATGGGCTCGATACCGTTGTCCAAAAAGCCGATGTATCCGTCAGCGCTGCATTCGATCAGTCATTCGCCAATACAACGGCAAATCTGGTGTTCACCGTGCAAAATGCGTATCTCGATGCGGTCGAATCGGCTACGGATTTCACCTTTGATTTTGCCATTCCGGCCGCATTGACCATCAGCGGTGCGGCGGTCGACAATTGTGGCACCGACAGTTTGACGGCTGCGCTCGGCACGCGGGCTTTTTCGATGTCGATGTTGATCGGGCCTGCTACGGTTTGTACCGTCACCGTGCCGGTGACCGCCGCTGCAGCCGGCGTCGTGAGTATCGACGGTACGATGATGGCTTCGTTGTCGACGACCGGTGTAGATCTCAACGGCAACCCGATGGATGTATCGAACAATGTCGGGACGTCGAGTATTAACTTCACCTTTGGTGCTGCCACGGCGACAGCGACGACGATTGGTGCGGCAACCAATACCAGCGGACCGACGTTGACCGCCTCGAATACCAGTGGACCGACATCGACAGCCACCAACACCAGTGGACCGACAGCGACGGCGGTCTATGTTGGAACAGTAGCCGTGCCTGCCGATACAACGATTACGACCAATTCGACGAATGTTGCATTAGGCAGCAGCTTCACGTTGACGGGATTCACCAGCGCACTAGTGATGGCGACGATAGATGTAGGGAGTGCGGCAACGCGCTTCAGTGTGGTCACAACGACGGGACTGACGCGCTTGGCAGGTTCGACGGGGTGGACCGGTCAATCACGCATTGATATGTACGGATCACCTGCAAATGTGCAGGCGGCGTTGCGCTCTATGACGATTACGACCGGCACACCAGAGGCCGTGACGTTGAATGTGCGCGTTACTCCGTACGACACCGCATATGACTACAATCCTGCGAACGGGCATTTTTATAAGTGGTGGAACGTCAATGTTTCGTTCACTGGCGCCGTATCTGGTGCGGCTTCAACCACATACAAAGGGCGACCAGGCTATTTGTTGACGTTGACGAGCGCCGCAGAAGCCGCGTTTGTGTACCCATTAATCTACAGCACCAATCAGACATGGGTAGGGTTGACCGATAGTGCCGTCGAGGGGTCATTTGTCTGGGCAGACGGTCCCGAAGAAGGACTGGCCACCACCTACACGAACTGGTGCAGTAGTGAACCAAACAACGGTATTAACGAAGATTATGTGCTGATAGGGCAGCGCTCGTCGGGCAATTGCTACTACGACACGACAAATGTCAATAGTCACATCGACGGCTATATCGCCGAATACGGCGACGAAACCCCATTTAGTGAATGGCCTTCTGCGTCAATGAATATCACGGTTGCTACCCCAACAGCAACCGCGACCAATACCCCAACCATGACTCAGACCCCGACGCCTACATCGACGGCATCGATGACGCGCACGCCGCAGACGCCTGGTGTCATCCCAACGACATCCAATCCAGCCGGGACCGGCGACCAAGGTGTGCGCACGATGGCCAACACGTCGTTCGAAATCAATGATTCGGGCTGTGCGATGACCTCGTATCAATATGCCCGGATGGGGGATATGCGCGGCTGGTTTACGTCACACCCATCGATTGCGTCTACGTGCGATGGTGTTGCGTATTCACCGGCACGCACCGGGCGTATCATTGAGTTGCAAGTGCAGGCAAATCAAGGGTATGTCCCCGAAGATGGACTGGTCTATTCAGAACTCAATGGTGATTATGCTTCAATGCTGTATCAACCGTTGTGTCTCGCAAATAACGATGTGATTACCTATCAATTTGCACATCGTCCGAAAGGCAATCGGACCGACGTGGCTGAGTTCCGTATCGGTATTCCATCTGGCTTAACCACCGGGTCGGTCGATGCAGATAGTTATAGCCGACAGATTGTTCGTGCAAGCACGACACAAGCAGGTGGGGTGTCTACCGTTGCATCACAAACAAGCTATGCCGATACAGTAACCAATGCCACGAGTCTGTCGGCTCGCGGGTGGGGAATGTATTCGGGTACGCATACGTTGCCCGCGACGGGTTGGGCCGGCATCAAGAATGTCGGTTTTTATGGGATTACCAGTTCTGCTTCGAACGCAGGCAACAACCTCGACTCTATCACGCTGGGCCTTAAGCCAATTTTGGACCTTGGACCGTCGCGTGACCGTTCAGCAGGCGAAGCATTTACGCCGCAAGCATTGAAAATCCGTGTCAACGGTCGGGTAGGTGCCGACTTCAAGATCGCCCTGAAGATGACGGATGGCGATGCAACCCCAGATACGGACTTCACCATCGGGACCGTTACATCGCCGTTCGGAAACGCCACCGTCACCCATACGAGTGGGAGCGACACCTGGGTGATTACCATCCCTGCAGGCGATTATGATGGTGGTGTACAAC
>JBFYTT010000001.1:0-4102 GCA_041300425.1 Roseiflexaceae bacterium | reverse complement strand
CTGATGGCCGAGGGTGGGTCGTTTGTGGCACAGCAACGGGCGTCGATACGGGCTAATCTCGATGCCGCGCTCGAGCTGCTCCGGAGCTGTGCGCAGCTGCGGGTGCGTGCACCCGATGCAGGGTATTATGTGTTTATGGAATGTCTCATCGACGCCGACGAGGAAGAAGTAGTCCTCTATCTGCTCGAAAACGGCGTTCTGGTCTATCCCGGGTATTTTTTTGGAGAGACCCGCGGCCGCTATTTGGCGATTTCGTGCCTGGTTGCGCACGATGTCTTGGTCGCGGGTATTCGGCAGATGTGCGCCGCTTTGGCGCGTTACCCCGCATAGGAGCACCGCATGGCACCAGACCAACAGACTGCAGACGAACAATTATTGTTGCCGCCCAGCCAGACACAACCATTCCATCGGACCGACACGTGGCGCGTCTTGCGCATCATGAGCGAATTCGTGGCGGGGTTCGACGAGCTCGCCGACCTCGGCCAGGCGGTGACGATCTTTGGGTCGGCACGGATCACTGCAGACCACGAGATGTATCGTGCAACCGTCGACACCGCCCGACTTTTGGGCGAGGCTGGCTATGCCATTTTGACGGGTGGCGGACCGGGCGTGATGGAGGCGGGCAACCAAGGCGGCAAACTGGCCGGTGTCGATTCGGTCGGACTCAACATCGAGTTGCCGTTCGAACAGCACATCAATCCATACACGACACGCACGTTGGAGTTCCGCTATTTCTTTGTACGCAAAACATTGCTGGTCAAGTACGCAACGGCGTTTGTCTTCTTCCCCGGCGGGTACGGCACGCTCGATGAGTTGTTCGAAGCAGTGACGTTGGTGCAGACGGGCAAAGTGCGCAATTTCCCGATTATCTTGTACGGGACTGCGTATTGGAGCGGATTACTCGCGTGGCTCCGCGATCAGCCGGTGCAGCACCGGATGTTGAGCGAGGCCGAGATTTTGTTGCTCCAGATGGTCGATACGCCCGAGGAAGTGCGCGACATCATCGTCGATGCCACCGAAAAACAGACGACTGCCGAAGCCGCCGCCCGGGCCGCCTTGCGCCACGCAACCGACCGAAACACTTAGTCGGTAGGTGGACTGTCTGCGGCGATATCGCTCCGCCAGTGCTCGAGCCACTCGAGGGCCCCTTGCAGGCGCGCGGGTGGGATTGCGCGCAACGACGTAATCTGAAAGACCCGCACCAGCCCGAGGAAGATGCCCAGGTAGTCGTTGCGTTTGCTGAGCGTCGCCGACACCAGCGCCGTTTGGCGTGTGGCGCGTACCAGCGCATCGGTGCCTGCGTCGCGCAGATGGACCGTGCCCGGGTCGGCGGCGTCACGTACCTGCCGATCGAGTTCACGCTCGGCCAGGAGTTGCTGGCGGGCGAGGACGGCGGCCTCGTTGATTTGGGTGTAGGCCACCTCGAGCTGGGTTTGGGCGTGCACCGCAGGCACCAGTGCGTCGGCGGGGCTGACGCCGTTGGGGCGACTCTGTTGCCACAGGATGGACGCTGCCTCATGTTGCCATTGCGCCAGCGCCGGTCGGCGGGCAGACGGGAGCGTACACAACCACAGCGGCACGAGGTCGACCCGCAGGCACAAGGCGGGCGTCCGTGCGCCAGTGCTGTCGGTCAGCCACATCGCCTTGAGGCCTGCGGCGAGCACCGGGATGCGGCGCAGATTCTTTTCGTAACTCGCTGGGGCATAACCGAGCTGACGCAACAGAGTGCGGACGGGGATGTATTGCTGGTTGGGGTCGATCCCCAGACTGGTCAACAAATCGGCAGTAGGGTCACTCAGAGAACTATCGTGCTGCATGGCGTACTCGCTGTAGTCGATCTGACACTATCATAGGTGATTGGGCGGAGTGGTATTGGACGTGGAGGGTGCAATGGCGCGGGTCATCTATTTCGACTGTTTTTCGGGGATAAGCGGCGACATGATCCTGGGCGCACTGTGTGATGCTGGGTTGGATGTGGCCGAGCTCCGCACACTGCTCCAGACCCTACAGGTGCCTGGGTGGTCGATCGACGCGCAACGCGAGACACGCGGCTGGTTGACCGGCACGCGGATGCACGTGCACGCACCCGAGCAGGCGACCCACCGCCATCTGCACGATGTGACCGCCATCATCACGCAATCAGGTTTGCCGGCGGCGGTCAAAGCGACGGCGCTGCGTATCTTTGCTAATCTGGCAGATGCCGAGGCGCACATCCACGGCGTGCGTGCGGATGAAGTGCACTTCCATGAAGTAGGCGCGCTCGACGCCATCGTCGACATCGTGGGCATCGCTGCGGGGCTGCATCTGTTGGGTATCACCCAGGTCTATGCCTCGCCCTTGCCGTTGGGGAGCGGCTGGGTCAAAGCGGCTCACGGAGAAATCCCCGTGCCCGCGCCGGCGACGTTGCATCTGCTCACCCAGGCGCATGCGCCGATTGTGCCCGACGATGCCGGCTTCGAGCTGGTGACCCCCACCGGCGCGGCGGTGTTGGCCACGCTGGCGACATTCAAGCGGCCGGCGCTGGCGTTGCAGCGGGTGGGCTATGGGTTCGGCAAAAAAATCACCCCACGCCCCAACGCGCTGCGCGTCTGGGTAGGCGAGGCTGCGGCCAGTGAGGGGGCGTTGGTGCTGCTCGAATGTAACATCGACGACCAGCCGGCCGAGCAACTGGCGTATGTCTGTACGCAGGCGTTGGCGCTGGGTGCGCGCGATGTATGGCAGCAGCAGATTGTGATGAAAAAAGGTCGGGCGGCGCTGTTGCTGAGTGTCCTCTGCGACCGTGACCACGAAGAGGCCCTGGTGGATCTGCTGATGCGCCAGACGTCGACGTTGGGGATGCGCCGCAGTATGGTTGACCGGCATGTTGCCGAACGCGCGTTGGTCACGGTCGACACGCACTATGGGCCACTGCGGGTCAAGGTCAAAACGTGGCGTGGGGATGTGATCGGCGCCGCGCCCGAGTACGAAGACTGTGCCGCCGCAGCCCAGACCCATGCCGTGCCGTTGACGCAGGTCTATGCAGCGGCGCTGGCGGCCTATGAACAGCAGGTGAGGGCTTGACGCAATCTGATACACAAACTTAACACTTGGGCGGTATCTACGCAGTATGATTCGTGTATACTATGTGCATCCACTGTGATGTGTAGTAACAAGACGGAATCACATGCGGTAGCTTTGGGCGCCGGTGTGCATGTATTGAGGAGTACCGCATTGGAATTATTGCATACGATCAAAAAACGCATGGCGTTGGTGTTCCCCGGCCAAGGTTCACAATATGTGGGCATGGGGCGCCTGCTCTATAACGTGTCGCCAGCGGCACGGCGGGTCTTTGATCGCGCAAACGATGTCCTCGGTTTTTCTTTGACCACCCTCTGCTTCGAAGGTCCGCAGGCCGAGTTGGATGACACCTACAACGCCCAGCCGGCCATTTTGACCGTGAGTATTGCTTGTCTCGAAGCCCTGCGTGAGAAGTTGACCCCGCTGGGTATCAACGTCTCGCCGGCGATGGTCGCCGGTCACAGCCTCGGTGAATTCACCGCGCTGGTCGCCGCCGGCTCGCTCCAGTTCGACGAGGCCTTGTTGCTGGTGCGCGAACGCGGCCGTCTGATGGCCGAAAGTGCGTTGACCCGCCCCGGTGGCATGGCTGCGGTGATTGGTCTCGACGAGACGCAATTGCGCGCTGTCGTCGACG
Organism: Roseiflexaceae bacterium; assembly: GCA_041300425.1. Lineage (GTDB taxonomy): Bacteria > Chloroflexota > Chloroflexia > Chloroflexales > Roseiflexaceae > UBA965. The sequence goes on along the minus strand of JBFYTT010000001.1, from coordinate 411 downwards.
AAGCGCAGTCGTACGGCGTGGTCACCATGGCCAATGCCAATTCGCCGGGACAGACCGTTCTGTCGGGCGAGGTCGCTGCGTTGACGCGGGCGATGGAGCTCGCCAAAGAACGCGGCGCCAAGCTGGTACAACGCCTGGCCGTGTCGATTGCCTCACACTCGCCGTTGATGCAGAACGCATCACTGCGCTTTGCAGAGTTCTCGAACCAAATTGCGATGGTGACCCCGACGGTCCCATTGATTGCCAATATCAGCGCGTCGATGCTGCACACCGTCGAAGAACTGCGTGCCGAAATCAACGGCCAGTTGACCCGCCCCGTGCAGTGGACCGGTAGCGTCCAGATGATGATCGAAGAAGGCGTTGATACCTTCATCGAACTCGGACCCAAACAGGTCTTGACCGGCCTCATCA
>JBFYTT010000406.1:0-4717 GCA_041300425.1 Roseiflexaceae bacterium | reverse complement strand
CAATATCGTCATCAGTGCGTTGTTTGGTATCTGTGCCCGCAAAATCGACCCCATGCACCCGGCTGTCATCAGCATCGGGATTTTGCAGGCGGGGGGTGCGACCAACGTCATTCCGTCCGAGGTCGTGATATCGGGCACTATCCGGAGCTTCGACCCGACCATCCGCGAGCAGTTGCATGCCGAGGTCGACAAGGCGTTTGCCACAGCCAGACTGTTGGGCGGCGACTACAGCCTCGATATCGTGCGCGGCTACCCCGCTGGCAACAACGACGCGACGGTGACGCAGTGGATGGACGATGTCGCCACCGAGTACTTGGGCAGCGACAAGGTCGATCGACTGACGACGGGGATGGGTGCCGAAGACTTTGCCTACATGCAGCAGAAAGTCCCCGGCACGATGATGATGATCGGCGCCGAAGTGGGTGATATCAACCGACCACACCACACGCCGGTGTTCGACATCGACGAGCGGGCTATGCCGTTGGGTGCGGCCATTTTGGCCGAGACCGTGCGCCGCTACCTGAGTAAATAACCCGTCCCGAACACGCGACCGCGCTGGTGCAACGCACCAGCGCGGTTTTCTCTAGACAAACAATCCGCTATGCCGGTTGGATACGCTCACGGGCGACGATGCCGGTCAAGCAGCCGATGGCGCCGGCGGCTTTGGCGAGTTCGTCGACAGGTGTCTCGATGCAGGTAATCCCCAGGCTTTTGTAGAAGGCCAGCGATATGGGGTTGCCGGCTGCCACCAGGATGGTGTTGGGGGCGACGACAACGAAGTTCATAGCCATGCCGCCGCGGAGCTCGTCGGTATCGGGGGCGAATTGGACGGTCATACCCCGGGCGCGCAACGCTTCGACGCCGCGGTGAACCAGCCGCGTCGGCCAGGCGATGGCCAGCGTCGGCGAAATGATGCGCAACATGCCCATCAGGTGCATCGTGCCGTAGGGCAGGTCGACGATGATCGACGTGCGGCCGCTCTGGGCCAGGTATTGTGTCAGCTGCGCAGCACCGTCGTCATTGGTGCGCAGTCCGCGGCCGATGATGGCGGTGTCGGGGTCGAGCCACATGAGGTCAGCGCCTTCGAAGGTGCCGCGGCCCGAGATACTGCGCACAATGGGCACACCCAGATCTGCGAGGCGGCGGGCTGCTTGGCGTTCTTCGCCGGCTCGGACAGACGATGCGGGTCGCCCGAGGATGGCACCTTCGGGCGTCATGACAAAGACATCGGCCATAAACATCTGATTGGGCAGTGGGATGCCCTGCGGTTCGAGTTCGGTGACGGTCACGCCTAGCCTGCGATAGGCATCGGCCATCTGCTGGTGCTGCTGGCGGGCGATGGTCAGGTCGAGTGGGGCAATCATGTTGACCGCATCGGGGTCGAGTGACGCTGAGAGTTCGGCGCCGGGAGTGTGCAGGATTACGTGGCGCAGCGGCGCGTATTCACTGTCGATGCCGCTCGAAGCCCACAGGGTGCCTAACTCTTGGGCGAGGGATGTCGGACGGGGTCGCCAGCCACTCCCACCTTGCGAAGAGTGACTGATATCGGGATTTTTTGTCATCGGGTGCCTCACGGTATTGGCTGTTCTCTCCGCAATTATACGGGTGCCCGTGGTATCATGTGCGTACAGAGAAGCCTTCGGTATTGAAAAGAGGATTCCATGTCGATGCTCGATCGCGCCCAGACACTTTTGCCCGAAATGTCGCGCCTCCGCCGTGACATTCATACACACCCAGAACTGGCCTTCCAAGAAGTACGCACCGCTGCGCTGGTCGCTGATACGCTGCGCGAAATCGGCGGCATCGATGTCAAAACCCAAGTGGGCATTACGGGTGTCGTCGGCAGCATCGGGACCGGCGATGGCCCAACCATTGGCATCCGCGCCGACATGGATGCACTGCCCATCCTCGAGGCGAGCGGCGATCCGTTCTCGTCGGTCAATCCTGGTCTAATGCACGCCTGTGGGCACGACTCGCACACGGCGATGCTGCTCGGTGTGGCGCATCTGCTCAAGCAGGAATTTGCAAAGGGCAACCTGAAGGGCAACGTGCGCTTCATCTTCCAACCTGCTGAAGAAGCCACGGGCGGCCAGCACCAGTCCGGTGCGCCCATGATGATGGACGACGGCGCGCTCGACGGCGTCGATCATATGATTGCCTTGCACGTCGATTCGACCATGCCGGCCGGCAAAATCGGCTTGCGCTCGGGTCCCACCAGTGCCGCCGTCGACAGCTTCAAAGCGTGGATCACGGCCAGCGGCGGCCACGGCGCCTACCCACACATCAGCGGTGACCCATTGTGGATGTTGATTCCCATCATGACGGCCTTGCACGGCATCGTGGCGCGCCGCGTCGACCCGATGCACCCGGCAGTGGTCAGCTTGGGCGTGGTCCGTGGTGGCACGGTTTCGAACGTCATCCCGGCCGAGGTCTACCTCGAAGGTACGTTGCGGAGCCTCGATCCCGACGTACGTAAACTGTTGGTGCGCGAAGTCGAGAACTCGTGTGCGCTGGCCCGCAACTTCGGCGGCGACTACAAAATCGAGTTCGAATACGGCTACCCCAATGGCTACAATGATCCGATGGTGACCGGCTGGATGGACGAGGTCATCACCGGCTTCATCGGGGCCGACAACATCGTCCGTGACAAGGGCGGCATGGGCGCTGAGGACTTCGCCTATATGCAGCAAAAAGCCCCCGGCACGATGTTCAACCTCGGCGCAGCGGTCGGTGATAAGCCGCGTGGCCACCACACGCCGGTGTTTGCGATCGACGAGTCGGTGATGCCGCTAGGAGCAGCAGTGCTGGCCGAAACCGCAGTGCGCTTTTTGCGCGGCGAGTTCAAAAAATAGCTCCCTCTTTCGTTGACACCAATACACGGGGCGTCGCGAGACGCTCCGTTTGTGTGGAGGAACTGATATGACCCAACGACGTGTCGTCGTTACCGCCGCGCTGCGTACGCCCATCGGCAAGTTCGGGGGCAGTTTGAAGGATGTATCGACCATCGACCTCGGTGCGCACATTGTCCGTGCTGCCGTCGCACAGGGTGGGATTGCAGCCCACGATGTGCAACAGGTCTTTTTGGGCAATGTCATCCACAGCGATCTGCGTGACATGTACCTGTCGCGGGCGGTCTCCATCGCCGCCGGGTTGGCCATTGACACCCCCGCGATGTCGGTCAACCGCGTCTGCGGCAGCGGCTTGCAGGCCATCATCAGCGCGGCGCAGGCGATTTTGCTTGGTGACATCGACATCGCCGTGGCCGGCGGCGTCGAGTCAATGAGCCGCGCACCCTACTGGCTGCCCACTATGCGCTGGGGCCAGCGCCTCAATGACGGTGCGGTGCTCGACGCCTTGATCGGTGCAGTCACCGATCCGTTCGACGGATGCGCCATGGGCGTGACTGCCGAGCGCGTCGCCAACCGCTACGGCATCAGCCGCGCCGACCAGGACGAAATGGCGCTGGCCAGCCAACAGCGCGCTGCTGCGGCCACTACTGCCGGTCACTTTGCCGGGCAGATCGTGCCCATCGACGTGCCTGTCAAGGGTGGGATGCAGTCGTTTGCGACCGACGAGGGTATCCGCCCCGAGACGACGCTGGCCGGGCTGGCCAAGCTCAAAACCATCTTTGCTGCCGACGGCTCGGTGACTGCTGGTAATTCGTCGACCATCAACGACGGCGCTGCCGCGTTGGTTTTGATGGACGAGGCGACGGCCATCGCCCGTGGTGTGCCGATTTTGGCCACGTTGGTCGGCTATAGCCATGCCGGTGTTGATCCGGCGTTGATGGGGATCGGGCCGATCCCGGCTATCCAGAAGCTCTGGGCCAAAACCGGCATCGACCGCGACGCAGTCGGTATCTACGAGATCAACGAAGCATTTGCGGCGCAGGCCATCGCGGTCACCCGCGAGCTGGGGTTGGATCCGGCGCGTGTTAATCCCGACGGCAGCGGTATCTCGCTTGGGCATCCATTAGGTGCCTCGGGGGCGATTCTGTCGGTCAAAGCCATCCATGCACTGGCCCGCACGCAGCAACAGTATGCAGTGACGTCGCTGTGTATCGGCGGCGGGCAGGGCATCGCGGCGTTGTGGCGAAAATCATAGCCCCACGTGCTCATGCACCTTCGTGCATAAGCATGCCGTGGGGCTATGGGGTGTGGCTATGGGGACAGAGTTTCGTGCGGATATGCTCCGGATATGAGGGTAATGCGTGGTAGCTTCAGCGTCAATCCCATGCACGTAGGTGCATGGGATTGACTGTTTTTTGGACGTCTCCATGCACGCAGGGTACAATCGAACACAATTGGTCATCCGTTTCGGAGGGCGGTAATGGCGCGAATAAAACCAACACGATTCGGTCACGCAGACCCCAGCGGTGAACGGATTCGCCCCGGCACGGTGATTTGCCAGTATTCTGCGGTAGAAGCCCAGGCACTTGCCACCGAGTGGCTCGCCGTATTTGGTGCAAATGCGCACACCGTCAACACAAATGCATTTCTGTGGCATGTGTTCAGCGCAGACTGTTATTCGTCTATCAGTGGAGCGGCTGCGATAGATGCGTATCAGCAGCAGTCGGGCGTCGCATTTGTCGTCCTGTCGAATGATCGATTATTGGCATTTGTGACCGACAAATTACCGGAGTCGTCGTCGTTGTCCGACTACTATGTGTTCCCGCCAAATATGGCCTGGACCATGTGTTTCACCCATGAGGACGGTT
>JBFYTT010000402.1:0-3122 GCA_041300425.1 Roseiflexaceae bacterium | reverse complement strand
ACAAGCCACGGCATTTGTTGGGCATCGGCGATGTCGATGATTTGTTTGAGGGTGTGGCGCGCGGGATCGATATGGTTGATTGTGTCAGTCCGACGCGATTGGGCCGGCATGGCGCTGCGCTGATACGCGATGCATCCAAAAACTTTCGCCTCAATGTCAACAACGCGAGCTGCCGTGACAGTGACGAACCATTGGATCGCTGGTGTACCTGCACGGTCTGTCAGACATATAGCCGGGCCTATATTCACCATTTGTTCCGTGCCAAAGAGTTGCTCGGGATACGGCTGGTGAGTCTCCACAATGTTGCTTTCTTGCTACACCTGATGCGTGAGGTGCGGCAGAGCATTATAGAAGGTACGTTTGCGCAGTTGCGTGCATCATGGCTGGATGGCGCGCGGCGCACCGAATAGCGTTGTGAAGAGGAGTTGTATGAACCAGATTCGCAAAACGTTCGCCAATCCGGTGAACATCGTGTTGATGGCATTGGCCATCGGCATCAACATCGCAGTGGGTCAGCTCGTGACCATCCTCAAACTCCCCATCTACCTGGATTCAATTGGGACGGTATTGGTGGGAGCACTGCTGGGCCCGGTGGCCGGCTTTGTAACCGGGATTTTGGGGACAGTGATTTGGGCGCTGACGCTCAACCCAGGCGCACTTCCGTATGCCATCGTAGCCGGCATCATCGGATTGATGGCGGGTATTTTTGGTCGCCGTGGACTGTTCACCAGCAGCTCGCCAGCCTGGATTGGCGCGGTTGTCGGAGCGGTGTTTTTTGTAGCGGTATCGGTATTTGTCCTGACACTCTACTCATTTACGGGCGACATTTGGTCGATTGCAGACAAGAACGGTGCGCCAATTAGCATCGGTTCACTGCTTGCCGGCAACCAGATTTTGTTTGGTGCAGTGACCATTGTGGGTGCTGTGTTGGGCTTTCTGCTGATCAAAAACGGTGGATACATCGGCCTTGCAGGGATCTTGACGGGTATTGTTGCAGCTGCGGTGTCTGCACCGATATCGGCGTATACATCGGGTGGATTGACCGGTGCAGGGACCGATGTTTTGGTTGCCGGGTTCTTGGCAGCAGGACAATCTGTGCTTGTGTCGACACTGGGACAAGGAATCATTTCTGACCCATTTGATAAGCTCGCGTCGTTCATGATGGTGTGGGCGATTATCAATTTGTTGCCGCTCCGTGTGCGCGACCGATTCGAGCAGTAAATCGAAATCCTGGCGCCCACGGGGAACACCCTGTGGGCGCCGTGTTTTTTGCAGAAGAAGGTATGCATGCCCAGTCGTTATGACCGACTCCATCCGTTGACAAAACTCAGCATCGCTGTGGTGCTCATCGTCGCTGCATATTTGAGCCCCACGATATGGACGAGTATTGTGATCTGTGGTGCTGCGTTGCTCACAACGGCGGCTTCGTCCCGACGCGGCACGATTGCACGTGTCTATCCGTTGTTTTTTGTCCCCATTACCTTCTCCCTGCTGCTGATCCGTGGAGTGCTCGTACCCGATGTACGCACGTCCCCCATTGATGTCGGCGGGATTGTGTTGAGCATGGACGCCATTGCCGGTGCGTGGATGTACATTTTGCGTTACTGCACACTCGTCGCTGCGCTCTTTACCGTGATTCAAACAACTCCTACTGCCCTACTCATGCACGCATTGGCCGAACGCGGACTGCCACGCAGCATTGAGTTCATTTTGCTTATGGCACTGCAAATCATCCCCGACATGAAGCTCCGGGCCGACGCCATTCTCGAAGCGCAGCAATCACGTGGTTTGGTCATGCATTCGCTCCCGTCACGCGTGCGGGCGTTGGTCCCGCTGATTGGACCACTCGTTGTCGGCGCACTCGTCGATGTCGAGGAACGCTCGATGGCACTCGAATTACGTGCATTTACGGCAACGAATCGGCCAACCCGAATGACGGTGTTGATTGACAGCAGCGCGCAACGAGTCGTTCGTGTGGCGTGTATCGGCGCGGTGGTTGTCATGGGCATGGCCGTTGTAGGGATGAGGTATCTGCCATGAATACGACGATTGTCGCCACGGATGGGTTGTCATTCCGATACACTCGGCGCACCACCCCAGCGCTTGATCACCTGTCTGTTGCGATTGCGGCAGGGACCGTCACTGCGATTATTGGGCCAGCAGGAGCAGGCAAAAGCACATTGTGTGCGGTATTGGCTGGGTTCATGCCGCAGTTCTTTCGCGGTGAAGTAAGCGGGAGTGCAACGGTTGATGGGGTTTCTCCGCTTGAAGGCACTGTACTTTCCATGCTCCCACACGTGACGGTGGTCCTCAGTCAGGCAAGCACACAGATTTCTGGGGTGTGCGATACCGTCGCTGGCGAAGTCGGCTTTGCACTAGCCAATATGGGTGTGCCTGTCGACCAAATCAACCAGCGCGTCAACACCGCACTTGTGACAATGGAAATCAGCCATCTCGCCGAGCGCTCGCCATTTATGCTTTCTGGCGGGCAACAGCAGCGGATGGTCATTGCCGCTGCACTGGCGTTGAACCCACCGGTGATGATATTCGATGAACCAACTGCACAACTCGACCCACCGACGGTCAACGCATTAGGCGACACCCTGCGCCGACTCGCTTCGACAGGCAAAACGATTATTGTCGCAGAGCAGCACCTCGATTGGGTGGCTGCCTATGCCGATCGTGTCATTGTGCTCAACGCAGGGCAAGTCCATGCAGATGGCTTGCCACAGACGATCCTCGCTGATCCCCAGTTGGCACTCGGGCGGTCGTATGCGCAGCGTTTATCGAGCTATGCACAGACGCAGGATGTTTGGCGCGGGACGACCATTGCCACCACACACGCGGGTCTGGTGGCGGGTATTCGTCTGGATGCAACCGTTGAACCAGTCTCTCGACCGCTGCCCAGTGCACCAATCACTGCCATGCAGACACCCGTGTTGACCTGTACCTCTGTGCAATTTGCATATCCCAATGGGATACCCGTGTTGAAAGATGTTGATCTGACTATTGGCCGTGGCGAACGTGTGGCACTCTTAGGCCGGAACGGTGCGGGCAAAAGCACCCTGCTCCGCCATTTCAACGGATTGTTGCGACCCCAGAGCGGGACGATTGCTCTCAAC
>JBFYTT010000338.1:0-2515 GCA_041300425.1 Roseiflexaceae bacterium | reverse complement strand
TCTTTGTGCTCGGTGCGAATCGATTCGAGCTTCAATTGCCATTCGGCTTCGATGCGCGAGATTTGGTTTTGTGTATTGGTTTTATTCATGAACAAAGCGATGCCGAAACCTGCGGCAGCGCCGATAAACAGCGTAATTATGGACACATACTCATTCATCACGGGCCCTTCCAAGTAAATATATCTTACAGTCACGATGGTCAAAAAATCGACGCCTGTCGAAAATATTGCCAAAAACTGTTTGACCTATCTTAACCGTTGACAGATTGTTCTGTCAAGAATCGAGATAGGTCTTTGGGATGCGGTTTTGGGATTAGTTGTCGCTTAGCGTAGTTTTTTTGCTTCGATCATGCTATGCGACATGATGTACTGGAACCAGGCTGCCAAACTCAACGACCCGAATTGAGGGTGCTCAATAGGGGTGGTCAGCGCGATATTTGCCGTTATGACGGTGTGAAGAAGCGCAATCGAATCTGTCCGCGTCGTGTCTGCAATGTGGACCAGATCTGCATAGCTGGTATCCGGAGCGGGGCGGTAGCCGTCGTATTCTTCGGTGATGATAACGCCGGTGTATGCTTGCTTGATGCGCGCATGTGCCCATTGTTCGATGCCAATGATATGAGCCAAGAGTTCCTTATTTGCTACGCTGTCGGATTTGTCCCGCAGGGCAGCTAGGAAAGTCGACTGACTGGTGCTGAGTTTTGCGCGCATTCCCTCGGCAGACATGCCGCGCACCGGCCGCTCGAAGAAAATACCGCCGACAAAGTGGATGATGCGTGACATAATGCTCATTGGTTAGACATCCTCGTTAATTGAACCGGTCAAAAATAATATACCTACCCACAGCGCGCGTGCATGACGGTAGAACAGTACCCCGAACAATGCCATGAATCCGCCCACCCCGAGGAGGAGCGGAACCGTTGGTATGCTCGTCGTAATCGCCAGCACCCCACCTGCGACTGCAATCAGGCACATCAACGCGGTGTTGATTGCCATCCCGCCTGTCACCTCACCGTTGTCTCGCTCGAAAACGATATTGCATGTGGGGCAGCGGACGTTCATCACAAACAGCGAACGGAACATTCGCCCACGTTGACAGGCGGGACAGGTCAGCCAAAAAGTAAACCAAAAAACACGTAATATTCGTATCACGTGCTCACCTCGAAATCTATGGAGTTTGCATGGTGGGCGATAATGGACTCGAACCATCGACCTCAACGATGTCAACGTTGCGCTCTAACCAGCTGAGCTAATCGCCCTCACCACACAAATAGTAGCACGTCGTGAATTGATTTGTCAAATGTGCAGCACAATACCTACGGACAACGCTCCTGCGCACGGGTGCTGGCATATCTCCGGTTGATACATACGTCCCGTTCAGTACCTTCTGTTTTGCCGAAAAATTGGAATGATACCAAACGAACGTGCACAAATACCGCATAATACGCAATGATAGTCGGTCCTTGGCCACGGCAATGGGTAGAGAGAGGTTATTCGATGCATCGAGACGTGACTGTTTGGAATCTCTTTCGGCAGTTTATGGCAATCGGTCTGCAGTCGTTTGGTGGTGGTGCGACGACCCTCTATCTCATGCGCCGTGTGTCAGTCGAAGAACAGCAATGGCTGAGTGATACCGAATACACGGCGTATTGGGGAATGGTCCAGATTGCGCCAGGTATCAATTTGCTCGGTCAATCGGTATTGATCGGCCACAAGGTCGCCGGATTGCGCGGGTCGATTGTTGCGTTAGCAGGATTGCTTTTGCCGAGTACCGCGCTGACCGTCGCAATTACGGCAGGGTATGCGGAAATACGAACCAATCCATTGGTGATGGCAGCAGTGCATGCAATCATCCCTGCGACGGTCGGCATCGGCTGTGTGTTGGCGTATCAGATGCTCATCCCCGTATTGCGAGCGAGTCGTTCCGAAGGGGTATGGAGCCTTGTGATGAGCAGTGTCGTGGTCATAGCAGCACCATTGCTACTGATGGTGATTGGGGTCCCTGCAGTCATCGTGTTGTGGGGGGCTGGTGTGTGGTGTGTCATAGGCGCTTTCTGGTTGCGGCGAGGAGCAGCATAAATGGATCCCATAGAGTTGTTTTGGCTGTTTCTCAAGGCAGCGCTTTTTTCGACATCAGGGACGGGCAATTTGCCCATGTTGCACACCGATGTCATTGGCCGCGGGTGGGCTACCGAGCAGATGTTTGCTGAAGCGCTGGCAATTGGGCAACTCAGCCCTGGGCCAACCGGCCTGTGGGTATTGAGTCTTGCGTACCTGATTGATGGGGTACGTGGTTCAATCTTGGCTCTGATCGCCATCACGATACCGCCTCTGTCGGTCATTGGTATTCATGCGCTGTATGTCCGATATGGGGAGTACCCGGCTGTGCAAGGGTTTATGCGGGGGTTGATGCTTGCGGTTGCGAGCATGTTTGCTGGGGTGATTCTGCAGATTTTTGTCCAAAACGGGGTGGATGGAATCACCCTATGCATCGCGGGCGTGGCCTTTTTCTTAAC
>JBFYTT010000360.1:0-5075 GCA_041300425.1 Roseiflexaceae bacterium | reverse complement strand
AGCGGCGCGCAGTTCCGGTGCGTTGGCAGCACAGAGCGTCCCGAACTTGGGCTGTGCGTATGGCAGATGGGTCATGCCGCGGGCGAGGATGTGCAAGTAATTGGCCAATTCACCATCCCATGGCTGCCCGTGATTCCACGGCACCGCAGACCGAGCGTTGCAATAATGTGCCACAAAGGCGCGGCGCATCCGATCCTTGGAGTTGTTGGTATGCGAACGGTGGATGACATGTCCGCCGAAGAAGACGACGTCGCCCGGCTCGGCTTCGACCTTGACCTCGCGGCCAGGGTATTTGGCGGCGATTTTGGTGAGCCCGTTTTTCTTTTCGTCTGTGTTGCTGGCACCAAAGATGGGTTGGATGTCGGCGAGCGCCTGATCCCCGTTGGGGGATTGACCGTCGTTATCCGGGTATATAGGCTCGTTTTGTGATCCGACCGTCATCCACATGCAGCCGTTTTCTTCGTCAGCGGCATCGACCGCCAGCCAAGCGCCGATGAGCGTGTCGGGCTGTGAGGGGATGTAATAGGCGTCCTGGTGGTAGCCTTGTCCGGGTTGGCCGGGTTGTTTGAAAAAGAGCATTGTCTGTAGGGCCAGCACATCTGGTCCAATCAATGCTTCGAGCACGTCAAGGATGCGTGGGTGGAGCAAGAAGCGCTCGTGAATCTCGGAGACACGATGCAGCATGTGCACTCGTAGCCAGTATTGCAGACGTTGTTCGGGGCTGAGCGTGGCGGGTGGTGTGGGCACACCGGGGATGACTTCGCGTCCTTCGCGGAGGTTATCGGTGTGTGCGCGCAAGGCGTTGACTTCATCCTGCGTGACGAGTCCTTTGACGACCAGGTACCCCTGCTCGCGGAATCGAACGTACTCATCGACACTCACGTGATACGGCAGGGCATGGCGAGCGACAGTGCTTGTCATTAGGTTCCTCCATAGGTGCGAATAAACCTATTGTACGACAGCCTTGAATGCCCATGGGTGCTCCTCTGTGTTGATTACGGTTCGTTAACCATCGTAAAGAGATACGCGCACCGGCGTGCTTCGACGTGCATACAGGTTGTCCGCACCTCAGGTGTCGCAGGGTGATGATATAACGCATCAGAATCACTCTTTTTTCGTGTTAATTAACATAATAATTTATTTGTAATCATTTTGTAATGTAAGCCATAGGGTATGTGGTGCATAATGTGGAGGTATGGCGTTGCAAAGGGCAGTTCATCATTTGACACTCCCCGACTGCTATGCTATTATTGAACCTTGTGGGGTAATACGCCCGCACAAAGTGTGGTAATAGAAGCCAACGTGCCCTGCTCTAAGGCGCAACGAATGTTGCGACCAGACTCGAGGGCAACATATTTTTTTGTGTGCTGTTGGACTGAGGAGAAAGCAGAGAGCATGCCGACGATCAATCAGCTAGTTCGCAAACCGCGCAAGCCGGTAGAGCGCAAGGTGAAGGCCCCCGCACTCCGCTTCAACTACAACGTGTTGAAGGGGAAGTTGACGCGAGGGAGCGGTTCGCCGTTCAAACGAGGCGTGTGTACGCAGGTACGCACCATGACCCCAAAGAAGCCGAACTCGGCACTGCGCAAAATCGCACGTGTGCGGTTATCAAACGGCATGGAAGTAACGGCCTACATCCCAGGTGAGGGTCACAACTTGCAAGAGCACTCGGTCGTTTTGATTCGTGGTGGTCGTGTGAAGGACTTGCCAGGCGTGCGCTATCACATTGTCCGTGGGACATTGGACTCACAGGGCGTGTCAAACCGCAAGCAGGGTCGTTCGAAGTACGGCACCAAGAAGAACGCAGCCGCACCAGCCAAGAAGAAGTAGCACTCACCCGAGTGGGTAGTTTTAGGTTGAGAGGACGACTATGCCGCGACGTGGCACGACAGACAAGCGTGAATTTTTGCCCGATAGCCGTTTTGGCAGTGCAATTGTTACGCAGATGATCAATAAAACAATGTTGCGCGGGAAGAAGAGCGTGGCCGAGACGATTGTCTATGGCGCACTCGAGATGGCCGCTGACCGTGTGAAAAAGACCCCAATGGAAGTCATCGAAGGCGCGCTCCGCAATGCTGGGCCCGTCATCGAAGTAAAGCCGCGGCGTGTCGGCGGTGCCACCTATCAGGTGCCCGTCGAAGTCAAAGCAGAGCGCCGCTTGTCGTTGGCAATTCGTTGGTTGTTGGCATCTGCCCGCTCACGCGGTGGCAAGCCAATGATCGAGCGTTTGGCACTCGAGTTGGTTGACGCATTCAACAATACCGGCACGACCATCAAGAAGCGTGAAGACGTGCAGCGCATGGCCGAAGCAAACCGCGCGTTCTCGCACTACGGTCGCTTCTAAGCAGCAACTATTGTCGCACGAGCGACACTTCAAGGAGTAGGTAAAGGCTATGCCTCGCGAAACACCGCTAAATCGCTACCGAAACATCGGCATTATCGCGCACATCGATGCCGGTAAGACGACGACGACGGAGCGCATTCTGTACTACACCGGACGTACCTACAAGGTCGGTGAAGTGCACGAAGGCACGGCTACCATGGACTGGATGGAGCAGGAGCGTGAACGTGGAATCACGATTACCGCAGCTGCTACCACTGCTCAGTGGGAAGTCGCCGGCGTCAGCTATCGTATCAATATCATTGACACCCCTGGTCACGTGGACTTCACCGCCGAAGTAGAGCGCTCATTGCGCGTGCTCGACGGTGGTGTCGTGGTGTTCGACGCCGTTGCCGGTGTAGAACCCCAGTCCGAGACCGTGTGGCGTCAGGCTGACAAGTACAAGGTGCCACGCATCTGCTTCGTCAACAAGATGGACCGCACTGGCGCAAACTTCGAGCGCACCGTCGACATGATTGTCGACCGCCTCGGTGCAAAGCCCGTGTTGATTCAATTGCCAATCGGCGCCGAAGACCGCTTCCGCGGCATCATCGACCTGATTGAGTTCCAAGCCTGCATCTACGGTGAAGACATGGGTCGCACCGAGACGTGGGGCGAAATCCCGGCCGAGTTCGTCGCCGCCGCCGAAAAGGCACGCATGGCCTCTATCGAAGCCATCTGCGAAACCGATGATCACCTCACCGAGATGTACCTCAACGGCGAAACACCCAGTGCCGTGCAACTCCGTGACGCACTGCGCATTGCCACCATCAAAGGCATCTTGGTGCCGGTGTTGTGTGGTGCTGCATTGCGCAACAAGGGCGTGCAACGCATGCTCGACGCCGTCATTTATTACTTGCCTTCACCGCTCGACATCCCACCAATGAAGGGTACCGCCGTAGGCGCTGACCCCGATTCGCCAGATGCCGAGTTCATCACCCGTCTCCCAGATGACAACGAGCCGTTCACGGCCTTGGTGTTCAAGATTCTGGCAGACCCCTTCGTGGGCAAACTAGCATACTTCCGCGTCTACTCGGGCAAGCTCGAAGCGGGTAACTACGTGTTGAACACAACACGCAATAACCGCGAACGTGCCGGCCGGTTGATTCAGATGCATGCCAACCACCGCGAAGACATCAAAGAAGTGTTTGCCGGCGATATCGCCGCAGTGGTCGGTCCAAAGCAAAGCTTTACCGGTGACACCATCTGTGATCCCGATCATCCGATTGTTTTGGAGACCATCCGCTTCCCCGAACCGGTTATCCAACTCGCCATCGAACCCAAGACCAAAGTCGACCAGGACAAAATGGGTATTGCGTTGAGCAAGTTGGCCGAAGAAGATCCGACCTTCCGTGTCTTTACCGACCAGGAAACAGGCCAGACCATCATCGCCGGCATGGGTGAGTTGCACTTGGAAGTCATTGTCGACCGTATGCGTCGCGAATATAAGGTAGAAGCGAACCAAGGCAAGCCACAGGTCGCCTACCGCGAGTCGATTACGCAAGAAGCCGACATTGACAGCAAGTTTGTGCGACAGTCGGGTGGTAAAGGTCAGTACGGGCATGTCAAGTTGACCTTGACGCCGCTCGAGCGTGGTGCTGGGTTCGAGTTCGTCAATGGTATCGTTGGTGGTACCGTGCCGCGCGAATACATCCCCGCCGTCGAAGCAGGCGTGAAGGAAGCAATGGCAGGCGGTGTGTTGGCCGGCTATCAAGTCGTCGACATGCGCGTCACGCTGTATGACGGTTCGTATCATGACGTCGACTCGTCCGAAATGGCCTTCAAAATTGCTGCATCAATGGGTCTCAAAGACGGTGTGCGCAAGGCTGGCGGTCAACTCCTCGAGCCAGTTATGAAGGTCGAAGTCGTGACCCCAGAAGACTTCTTGGGTACCGTCTTGGGTGATCTCAACAGTCGCCGCGGCCAAGTCGAAGGCATGGAAGCACGTGGTAATGCACAGGTCGTCCGCGCATTTGTGCCATTGGGCTCGATGTTCGGCTACACGACCGAATTGCGTTCCTCGACCCAGGGTCGTGCAACCTCTTCGATGGAATTTGCACACTATCAGCCGATTCCTGATCATTTGGCACAGGAAATCATCACGAAGCGGCGCGGATAAGTTTTCTCAGTTGTAATACGTATCATTGTGGAGGCATGAGGGTCATGGCTAAACAGAAGTTTGAGCGTAACAAGCCACATATCAACGTCGGTACCATTGGTCACGTCGACCATGGCAAGACCACGTTGACGGCAGCCATCACCAAGGTGTTGGCATTGCGCGGCGCCGCAACCTACACGGCGTACGACCAGATCGACAACGCTCCCGAAGAGCGTGCCCGCGGTATCACGATTGCCATCCGGCACGTCGAATACCAGACCGAAAGCCGTCACTACGCACACGTGGACTGCCCAGGTCACGCTGACTACATCAAGAACATGATCACCGGCGCAGCCCAAATGGACGGTGGTATCTTGGTGGTGTCCGCACCAGATGGTCCGATGCCCCAGACCAAGGAGCACGTCTTGTTGGCCCGCCAAGTGCAGGTGCCAGCCATGGTTGTCTTCTTGAACAAGGTCGACCTGATGGACGACGCAGAATTGCTGGAGTTGGTCGAGCTCGAGCTGCGCGAACTGCTCAGCAAGAACGGCTTCCCCGGCGATGACATTCCGATTATCCGCGGTTCGGCTGTGCAGG
>JBFYTT010000354.1:0-4468 GCA_041300425.1 Roseiflexaceae bacterium | reverse complement strand
CAAAAACGCCACGATTTGCTCGATGTTAACGCCTTGGGCGTGGTGACCCAGATCCACCAACACCTCTGCCTGTGGTCCGAGTTTGAGCGCCCATGCATAGGCAGTGCCCCAATCGGGGATGTCGGTGCTGTAGAACGCAGGTTCAAAGAATTTGTACTCGATCAACATGCGTCCGTTTGCGGGGAGCTCTTTGTAGACTTGCTTAAGGCCGTCTTCGAAGCGGCGCTTGCGCCCACGCAGGTTGTCTTGGCCGGCATAGTTCGTGCCGTCAGCAAACCAGAGACTCAGCGCGTTGCTTTTGAGTTTGCCCATGATTTCGCAACACTCGAGCATGTGGTCGAGTGCTTCTTCTTGGACATTCGGGTCTGGGTTCCCCAACGAACCGAGGCGATATTGATCGTCTTGGAAGACGTTGGGGTTCACGGCGCCGATGGTGATGCCCTTTGATTCGGCATATTGGCACATTCCGGCGTAGTCGCCGTCTTCGGGTTTATCCCACGGGATATGCACCGCAACTGACGGGGCAATACCAGTCATCGCATGGACCATGGCAGCGTCATCGAGCTTTTCACGGGTGGTGCGGGCGGCACCGGGCCATGCAAACGCCTTGAAGCGCGTACCACTGTTGGCGTACCCCCAGCTCGGGGTTTCGATATGTTGGGCTTTCAAGGCCGTTTTGATGGCATTGACGTCGAGGCCGTTGGCCGTGATGTCTTCACACAGTGCTGCGTAGCCGCGGATCTCGGTCATAGTCGACTCCTTCTGTGTTTGGCTCTGTTGTTAGCGCCGTTGCGTTCCGTACTCACTGACCGACACCACACTGCCCCGTAGCGCGGTCAAATCGATTTGGCGCATGGTTTCATCTGATAACACATAACAATGATTGGTATAGCGGGCCGGCGGTGCTGCCCGTCGTTGCAAAATCGCACAGGCGAGCTCAATGACACGCTCGCCATAGCGTTCTGGGAAGCTCGCCACCGCGCCTATCATCCGGCTGCCGGGGCGCCGCAATTCACGGAGCGCATCATTGTCGGCCCCTTGCCCCGCGGTCACACAGCGGTTCAACGTGCCATCCTCGGCGAATGCCGACAGTGCGCCGAGCACGGCTTCGTCGTTGATGCCCAAGATAACGACCCGGTCGTTGCGGCGGATTTTTTTGATGGCGGTCCGGGTGGCAGCGCACGAATCGACACTGGTGTTGCGACTATCGAGCCGTACCACACGCGTATCGGGCACAGCAACCTGCTCGCGCAAGCCATCGAGCTGACCCTGCATGCGCGCTGCGGGTACCGGGCCCGATATCGGGAGCTCGAGCATAAAGACTGCATCGACGACCCCATGCCACTGGCGGCGCACGTACTGCCCCAACAGCCGGCCGGTCATCAATCCAGCCCGGTAGTTATCAAACCCAAAAAACGTCGCTCCAGGGATGGGGATGTCGATTGCAATTACCGGGATACTGACTTGGCGGAGCGCCTCGACAATCATGTTATTTGCCCGTGCGTCGGTGTTAAAAATCACTGCGAGGTCGACCTGGGCGGCAATAAATGTATCGACATTGGCAATCGCCGTATTGCCGTCGCTCCGGTTGTCAGCCAACAGCAATTCGACCCCAGCGACCTCGGCAGCGCTGACCATACCCGCACGCACAGCCGACGCAAAGGGTAAGCGCTCGTCCTGATTCGCAAAGCCGACCTTCCAACGTTTGACCGGTGTGTTCTCGACATGGCGCCGTCCCACCGCACTGCAAATAGTCATCGGTATGCCCGCGCCAGCGATGCGTATAATCGTCGCACTATCAATCGCGTCATCGGTGATGATGCGGCTGATGCGTTCGAGTTCTCCTTGCTGGTCGCGTTTGACCCATTGCGTCAGTTCACTGCTTTCGACCATCAGGACAACCTGATCACAGACATCAAGCATGCGTTTGCGCAAGGTGTCACGTCGGACCGCGACGTCACGACCGATGTCCTCGATGGGTAACCCGGACAGAAACAAGCACCGCGCACGCACACCAGGCGGCAAGAATTGATTGGCGTCTGGCCAGCCGATACTGCGCCCATCTGCGATAACTCCACCCATCAGAGCGACCGTGTGGGTGGTGCTTGCGAGTTGGTTTACAATCGCGATGCTGTCGGTGTAGATCATCAATCCACGGCGTTCGGCGAGGCGGCTCGCCAACGAGATCCCCGTCTCGCCGCCTTCGATCATAATCGTGTCGTAGTCATCGATTTGGGCAAACGCACCGCTCGCAACCCGGTCGCTTCGGCCGGGCAAACCGTTTTTGAGCACTTGGCGACGCTGATCACTGCAGAATGCTCCACCGTGGGTACGGGTAACCGATCCCTGGCTTTCGAGCATATCGAGATCGCCGCGGATAGTGACTTCCGAAACCGAAAAAAGTTGCGATAACGCCGCTACACTCACAAAACCTTCGAGTTTTGCGACTGCAATGATCCGTTCGCGGCGTTCTTTCGTCCGTGCACTCATGCAGGCTCCGCTATGATAGATGGTGGAACAGAGCTATCCTAGATTATTCTTTCGAAATTGTCAATAATTGCGAATACTCAATATATTGCGTAGAAAACGCGGTTTTTCTCTCATACACGCACAAATAATGACGATTTCGTGCGATTTTTACGACTTCGTGCACGTTTGATGACGTATCTGGTACAGACTTACGAGTTTCGTATGCTATGATATGGACATTCAGTTTCGATTCAGCAAGCCCTGTGCGGAGGCAGCATGGTCACCATACGTGACGTTGCGGTGCATAGTGAGGTATCGCCCATGACGGTGTCTCGCGTCATTAATGGGGCCGCTTCGGTCCACCCCGAAACACGCAAAAAAGTCGAAGATTCACTACGGACATTAGGCTACGTCTCTGCAACACCGCAACGGCCCCCTACGCGGCGGAGTTTGCATACGATTGCCCTGGTTGTGCCCGATATCACCGCGTCGTTCTTCCAGAAAATCATCGCCGGAGTCGAACGAGCAGCCGACGCCATAGGGTATCGCGTCATTATCTGCAATACGAATAATGACACAACCCGAGAACAACGCTACCTCAAAGATTTGCTTGTTCGTCGAGTCGACGGGGTCATTATTGCTCCGGTGAACGACACATCGCGGACAACCTTGATGCATTTGCGTGCCCAACAAACGCCATTTGTGCTTATCGACCGCGGGGTACCAGACTTTGCTGCCGACATCATGCAGACCGACAATGGCAACGGTGCATTGCAGTTGACCAAACACCTGATTCAACAGGGACATACCCGGATTGCCTATATCAGTGGCGATAGCCGGATCTCGGTCTCACGCGATCGTTTGTATGGCTATCGGATGGCGCTCGACATGGCTGGCATCCGCTTCGATTCTTCGATTGTGCAAGAACTCAACGGCAGTTGTCTGCACAATGGGTATGTCGCTGCACAGAGTCTGTTGCAACACCCCGATCGGCCGACGGCGATTTTTGCATCGAACAGCGATACGGCGATCGGCGTGATTCGTGCATGCCGCGAGCAAGATATCACGATCCCGCAAGACATCGCATTGGTCTGCTTCGATGATTTGGAGCACGCAGATACCATATTCCCGTATCTGACAGTCGTCGAACAACCAACCCAACAGATGGGACACCTCGCCGTCGAAAGACTCCATACACGCTGCACCCAAGCGGTCGACGAGGATGTGCATCACCTGTTGCAGCCACGGCTGATTGTGCGCACGTCTTGTGGTATGCTGTGCCAATCCTGAGGGCGCCCGCCCTACCTCACTCCATCAGAAAAGAGGCCAGCGTGCTCCAAATCACCCTCCACGATGTCGCAGATCTGCGACTGAGTACGGCCCATATGCCAGACGCACCACCGCCGGGTTGGGTCCAAGTACGGGTACGCCGGGTGGGGATTTGTGGGACAGACTTGCACGCCTACGCTGGGCGTCAACCGTTCTTTCGGTATCCGCGCGTGCTCGGTCACGAGCTGGCCGTGACGGTGCATGCACTGGGGGACGGGGTGCAAACGGTCGCAGTCGGTGATGATGTCGCCGTGCGGCCATACCTTGAGTGCGGCAGTTGTCGTGCGTGTCGCACGGGCCGCACCAACTGTTGTGAACAGTTGACGGTACTGGGCGTCCACATAGACGGTGGCATGTCACAGTTCATCAATCTGCCAGCCACCCATTTGCATCACGCCCACGGTGTGGCACTCGATGGGTTGGCACTCGTCGAAATGTTGTCGATTGGATTCCATGCGGTGCGTCGCGCCAACCCCCGTGCAGACGACACCGTAGTGGTAGTCGGCTTGGGGCCGATTGGCTTGGGTGTCTGTTTGGCAGCGCGCGCACGCGGGTTGGCGGTCATCGCGGTGGATCCGAGCCCCAATCGGCGAGCCTTTGCGAGCGGCCAACGACTCGTCGCCCTTGCAATCGATCCGGGCACTGATGTCGTGGCAGCAGTCCGTGCAGC
>JBFYTT010000326.1:0-3389 GCA_041300425.1 Roseiflexaceae bacterium | reverse complement strand
ATATAGTATAGTACCGGGGGTGGTGATACAAGGGTTAACGGATGTTGTCATCTGTTTGTAATTATGAGATTTAGGTGATATCAATCAAGCAAAACAGCGTTGGTGTCATATGGTACCATATCATGTAGTAGATATGCAAGAACGGGTTATGCATGGCCGACGTAGCAGATACTCCTGACGATTTGCTCGCAGCGCTCCTCGCGAGTAAACCGCACCGGCAGACAACCAACGGGCGTCATCGATTGCCGTTGTACGAGATTGTACGGGCACTTGCAGAAGACATCGGCTGGCGGCCGGCGGGATCGCGCGCCGAGGCAGATGCAGCGGCGTATCTGGTCCAGTTGTGGCAGCGCGCGGATGTCTGGTTTTGGCAAGATGCGTTCCCGACCGCTACTGCGATTCGACCGGTTGTGCGTTTGTT
The DNA here is from genome assembly GCA_041300425.1 of Roseiflexaceae bacterium. GTDB lineage: Bacteria > Chloroflexota > Chloroflexia > Chloroflexales > Roseiflexaceae > UBA965. The sequence goes on along the minus strand of JBFYTT010000326.1, from coordinate 2,968 downwards.
GTGTGTTTTGAGTCTCGCGACGGTGCTTTCCATCTATGTGTCGTTATGGCTTGCATTGGTGAGCGCGCTGGCGTGCACGCTCATCGCCTATCAGGCGCTGATGCGCGATGTGATGCCGGTGCAGCGAGATCGTGCGACGAGTCAGAATGTCTTGGCAATCCGGAAGAGCCTGCGGCGCACCTTGCGGCGCGTTGTGGTGTGTGCCCCGCTCGACGTCTTTGCAGCACCGGTCCGTCACGGCCAACCGCGTACCCATTTGTTGGTGGCGACCATCCAAATAACGTTGATTGTGCTCTCGCTCATCGATCCATTGCCGGCGTTATTCGGCCCGAGTGCAATGACAATTCCTATTGCCTGGATGGCTGTCTTGTGCGTGTGGTATTACCTGGTAATGGTCGTTATCGATGCACACGGACGCCGACCGGTACAGACCGCAGGCGCGATCAGCCATGCGGGTGCACTGGCAGTGCTTGCTGGGAGTTTTGATGAACTCGGAGATTTGCCTCATACCGAAGTATGGGCAGTAGCACTGGGTGCAAGTAGGTTCGACAGCGGCGCAATCGATTTGCTCCAACGGTATCCGTTTGATCCAGAGACGACGTTCTTTATTGGTTTGGCGGGGATTGGCAGAGGACCGTTGACCTACGCCCTCTACCATGGCTATGATCGCGGCAGACCCGTTGACGCTTTGCTCATCGAGATGGCACATCAGCTCCATGCTGATACGGCAATTGAGCCGCGTGTGACGCGACAGCCTGCATTGATTCGGCCGTTTTTGCGGCGTCAATATCGTGCAATCGAAATTACCTGTCTTGACGCAGAGGGATTGGTGCCGCTCCAGGGCAGTCCGCACGATACGGTTGCCGCGGTGAACCCGCATATTTTGCAGCGTGCCATGCAGGTTGTGGTTACCATGGTACGGAGTATCGACACGTTGTCGCTTTCGCCGACGCAATTACACAGCAAGGAATAGCCGATGGACGCACGTATCGTGGCATGGCTGCAACGCTTGGTGCAGATCCCCAGTGTCAATCCCGCGCATGCCGGTCCGACGGCGCAGACGACGGGCGAAGGCGCGCTGGTGACCGTGCTAGCGCAGATTTTTCGTGATCTCGATGCAGATGAAATCGTCTATGACCCCGTGCTGCCAAAGCGAGACAACATCTATGCCATTTGGCATGGCACCGACCCTGCCGTTGCGTTGTTGGATGTACATCTCGATACCGTCGGGGTTGAACAGATGACCATCGACCCGTTCGGAGGCGACGTGCGTGATGGCCGCGTCTATGGCAGAGGTGCGGTAGACACCAAAGCGTCACTGGCAGTTGCGCTGGCGGTCATTGAAGCACAGGTGCGCAGTGGTGCACCGTTCGCGCAGACCATAATGATTGCCTGCACCGTCGACGAAGAAGAACTCGGGAGCGGTGCGATTGCCCTGGCTGCCTGGTTGCGTAGACGCAAGCTCCACCCCAAGACGATGATTGTCGCCGAGCCAACCGAATGTCGACCCGTCTATGGGCATACCGGGTTGGTCCGGCTGTGGGTGCATACCCATGGGGTCGCGGTACATACATCGCAGCCTGATCGCGGGCGTAATGCGATTGCTGCCATGCTGCCCATCGTCAACGCCTATATCGCCGAACACCAGCGCTTGCAGACAACCGCGCCGGCCGCATTGGGCCATGGTGCGCTGACGGTTTCGCTCATAGACGGTGGCCGCGGGATGAACATCGTGCCTGATGCCTGTCGGATTGGTATCGACCGCAGAGTCGTGGACGGCGAATCAGCCGCCGACGTACAGCGCCACCTCGAAGCACTTGCTGCTGAGGCGTCAGACGATCGGGCAACGTTCACCTTTGTGACGAGTGCCGAGGCGTTTTATCAAGATCCTATACATCCATGGGTCACAGAGCTGTGTGCGTTCCACCAGACGAGCCCAGCCACTGCGCCGTATGGCACCAATGCATTTGCCTATGGAGATATACCCGAATGTTGTGTGGTGTATGGGCCAGGCTCGATTGCGCAGGCACATACCGAAGACGAATGGGTGTCGCTTGCAGAACTCAATCGGGCTGCCGCATGGTATCGCCACTGGTGGCGTGTCGGCAGTGAACCGAACGCATAGAAAGGTACTCGCATGGGGACGACTTCAATACATACACACGGTTGCCGTGTTTCGGATGAATGGATGATCCGGGGGATGCGTGCAGTCGTGCTCGAAAACGCAGCATTGCGGGTCACCGTTTTGCTTGATCGTGGCGCCGAGATTGTCGAGTTACGGCACAAACCGTCTGACATCGATCCGTTGCTCCGGTTGCCCGTCGCCATCCATGACCCTGCACGTGCCACGGGTTCGATCGGCGGCACTGTCGGGACGTTCATGGATACATACTTGGGGGGTTGGCAAGAAATTGCCCCGTCCGGCGGACCGACCAACACCCATCGCGGTGCCTCGTATGGCCAACACGGGGAGGTGTCTTTGCTGCCGTGGGATGTGATGGTGCTCGAGGATACGCCCGAACGGGTGACGGTTCGGTGTAGTGTGCGTGGGATTCGGACGCCTATCCGTATCGTCCGTGACATGACCATCGAAGGCGTGTCACCGGTTTTGCGCCTGACCGAGACCTTCACCAACGAGGCAGGTGAGCCCATCGACATCATGTGGGGGCATCATATCGCCTATGGGCTGCCGTTCCTCAGCCATGGGGCACGTATATCGACCTCGGCCCGTGCGATCGAAGCACATACCGGAGCCACCGATGGCCCAAACCGCCTGTCACGCAACGGCGCACACGGTGATTGGCCCATGCTCGCAGGGCCCGACGGGACCCTGTTCGACACGAGCGTTGTGCCAGCCCATGCCGATGCACATGGAAGCGATGTGTTTTATCTGAGCAACTTTGCGGATGACACCGCGTGGTATAGCCTGTATAGCGATTATCATCGCCTCGGCGTCGCTGTTGCATGG
>JBFYTT010000310.1:0-3656 GCA_041300425.1 Roseiflexaceae bacterium | reverse complement strand
ACTGCCAAACCCACAAACAGCGGCGGTTACCCGCTCCCGACGATGTACTATTCACCGACCAGAACTTCCCGCCCCGTATCGAGCACAGTTCCAACGAAAACGATTACAATGACACATGAACATACGCCGACCGCTGGGGATGTGGACGTTCCATACCCATAAGCAGTTAGACCGGCACGCATACAGAAGGGATTTTTTCTATGCAGCGGATTTTGGTCACTGGTGGCGCAGGCTTTATCGGTAGTAACTTCGTCCACCACATGTTGGCTCGTTATGGATACGACATCGTGGTATTCGATTCGCTGACGTATGCTGGTCGCCTCGAGAACCTGGCTGCGGCCGTTGGCAACCCCAAGTATCAATTTGTCCAGGGTGATATCTGCGACATGGATGCAGTGCGTCAGGCAGTCAAGACACACAATATCGATACCATTATCAACTTCGCCGCCGAGACGCATGTCGACCGGTCGATAATGCAGCCTGACGCTGTCATCAAAACAAACATCAATGGGACGTGGACCCTCCTCGAAGTAGCACGCGAATTGGGTTTGCCGCGCTTCCATCAAATCAGTACTGATGAGGTGTACGGCCAAATCCCAGAACCGCAGCGTTCGAGCGAAGGCGATCCGTTCGAGCCACGAAGCCCGTATTCGGCCAGCAAAGCCGGTGCAGAACACATAGTCTATGCCTATCACACCACGTACGGGATGAATACAACCATCTCACGTGGGTCAAACAACATCGGACCGTTCCATTACCCCGAAAAAGCCGTTCCTCTGTTCACCACAAACGCAATGGACAACATCGCTATTCCGATTTATGGGGACGGTCTGCAGATGCGCGATTATCAGTATGTGACTGACCATTGCGAGGGCATTGATGTCGTTCTGCATAAAGGTGTCGCCGGAGAAGCATACAATGTGGGGACGAGTGTCGAGACACGCAACATCGATATGGCTCACAAGATCCTCGACATCCTCGGCAAACCGTACAGCCTGATTGAGTTTGTCAAAGATCGTGCAGGCCATGACCGCCGCTATGCACTCAATACCGATAAACTCCGTGCCTTGGGCTGGACGAGTGCACATTCGTTCGACCAAGCACTCGAAAAAACCGTTCGCTGGTATATCGACAATCCAACCTGGTGGCGCCCCATCAAAAATGGCGAATACCGTGACTACTATTACAAGCAATACGCCGAGCGACAGAGCAAATAACGCTGCTTTCAGACGACATGGGCGCATGCCCATGTCGTTTTTTTGCACTTACCCTGATCGTTGTTCCAAAAGAGGACCCCCGATGGCGGATACGCTCCACGCAGTCACCACAGAAGGTCCACGTTCGTTCATCGCCGACTCAGTCGACACCCTCGAGCACACGATTGTACGCGTTATTGGGCACCACGACGTTGCCCGCGACATTATCACCCGCGGCGGTGCCTGGGTAAACCACATGCGTGTGCGGATCTGCACTGCCGTCGTCCTGCCGGGAATGGCCATCGCTGTACACACCCCACCTGCCCACGCACGTCCGTGTCGATTGCCCGCCGATGCCGTCATCTACGCGGACCGCTGGCTGATTGCGCTGAACAAACCAGCCGGAACCTACGTCGATGCGACTCCCTGGGATGCAGAAAACCATCTGCGTAATGCACTCCTCAACCACTGGTATGCACAGCACGGCGAGCTTTTGCACCTTCACCCCGCCCATCGCCTCGACCGCGATACGACTGGCGTTCTGCTTTTTTCGCGGCATCGTCACGCCAATAGTGCGCTCCAGCGGGTGTTTGTGCAACAACGCGCCCACAAAACGTACATCTGCCATGTGACAGGCTGGCCACTATGGGATGACTGGTCTATCCAGACTGGGCATGGACGCAGCGAGCGCGGCAGGTTCCGCGTATATCGCTCCGACGAAGTGGGGAACCCACTACCAGGCGGCAATGTCGTCAAAGCGATGGACACCCGATTTCGTGTCCTCGCCCGGAACCCCGACGGCACGAGTATCGTGCTGGCGTGGCCGCGCACCGGACGAACACATCAAATCCGTCTCCATGCACATGCACTCGGCCACCCGATTGTCGGTGACGCCAGCTACGGGACAGGTGTATTGGGGATCGACGCACACCACCTCCATGCCTGGCAGCTCCAACTCACGCATCCCATCCACGAAGAACCACTGCTCATCAGCGCTCCACTCCCTGATTGGTGTACCGTCGATTTGGCAGCGCTGAACGCATCTGCTACTATAGAGCAAGAGTAGTTTATACCAGGGCGTGCAAACGCCCTTTTTTGATGCACCTATGATCTGGACTATTTCGGATTTACACCTTTCGGGGGTCAATCCAAAACCAATGGACATTTTTGGGAGCCGCTGGCGCAATCATCCTGAGCGGGTAGCTGCTGCATGGCGACGCGTCGTCAAACCCGACGATATCGTCTGTATTGCTGGCGATATTTCATGGGCAATGCACATCGACGACGCACTCGTCGATCTCGGCTGGATCGACGCACTCCCGGGCCACAAATACTGCATCAAAGGCAATCACGACTACTGGTGGGACCGGGCTGGTCCTATTCGTGCGCGCATGCCGGCTTCTATCACCCTCATTGAGGGCGACGCAGTCGATGGCGGATCCGTGGTGTTCTGCGGGTCCCGTGGCTGGAGTGCGCCAGGCATGCCAGGGTTCGATCCCGTTAGCGATCAGCGGATTTATGCGCGCGAGGTCTTGCGACTCGAGCGATCGCTCCAGGCAGCCCAAAAAATCGCCCACGGCAGACCAATTATTGCGATGATCCACTTCCCGCCTTTTATCGACAAAAAGCCGACCGACTTTGTCCGTCTGTGTACGCAATATCACATTACCACCTGCCTCTATGGGCACCTCCATCGTCATGAAGACTGGAACAATGCGACCCAAGCGGTGGTCGATGGGACCACCTACCAATTAACGGCATGTGATTATCTCGATTTTACCCCGGTGGCTGTGCGTGGACTCCCTTTCTGAGCGTTCTAATCATGCGTATCCGCACAACAATAAACAGCCACGAACCCGCTGTGCTATAATAAAAACATCAAAATGTAATCAAATTTGTGACAGGGGTGCAGGATGGAAGTCGGAGCAGTACAGAATCGTAGCATTACAGACGAGATGCGTACGGCGTATTTAGATTACGCCATGAGCGTGATTGTGTCACGTGCATTGCCCGATACCCGCGACGGGCTCAAACCTGTCCAAACACGTATTTTGTTTGGTATGTGGGACATGGGGATGCGAGCAAACACCCCATACAAAAAATGTGCCCGTATCGTCGGCGATGTGCTCGGCAAAATGCACCCCCACGGCGACTCTTCCGTGTACGACGCACTTGCTCGTCTCGCCCAACCGTGGAACATGCGGTACCCCCTCGTCGACGGCCAAGGCAACTTCGGGAGCATCGATGGTGATCCACCCGCAGCTATGCGGTATACCGAAGCACGCTTGTCAGCCATCGCCGAAGAAATGTTGTTCGACATCGAAAAAAACACCGTCGACTTCCGCGATAACTTCGACGGCACGTTCCGCGAACCGACGGTGCTCCCAGCACGGCTGCCTAATTTGCTCCTCAATGGGGCAAACGGTATCGCTGTCGGCATGGCGACCAATATCCCACCAC
>JBFYTT010000307.1:0-3273 GCA_041300425.1 Roseiflexaceae bacterium | reverse complement strand
GCTGCAGTGTGCGGGATTTTCTTTTTGTTACTGGCAGCCCAGAGCGGGCAGATTTTGGTGAGTGCCTTGGCGGCGGGATTGATCGGGGCCTGTCTGGGCTTTTTGCGCTACAACTTCAATCCCGCGTCGATTTTCATGGGCGACACGGGGTCGTTGTTTATTGGCTTGATTTTGGCAGTGTTGGGCATCAAACTCCGCTTCCCCAGTAACATCACGGCGATTACCTGGATGATCCCACTGGCCGTGCTGGCGTTGCCGTTGTTCGACACGACGTTAGTGTTTGTGTCACGCCTGCGCCGCGGCCGCAATCCCCTGACGACGCCCGGCAAAGACCACGTCTCGCATCGGCTGGTTGCGGGTGGGATGACTCGGCGCGAGGCGGTGTTGACGTGCTATCTGTTGGCCGGCCTGGGCGGCGTCTTTGCCAGCTACATCGCCAGTTCGACGACCATCGATGCCTATGTCGGCGGGGCAGGATTGCTGGTGCTGTTTGTGGCGGGGATTGTGTATTTTGAGGTGAAGGGTGGCGGGTGAGCACTGATGACCTCAACGGGAAACTCTAAATTGTTGTTGCATGGTATTTTGATATTGAGATGATTACCCGTGCCGAACAAAAATAAACACCCCTCGATGAACTCCATTCAAAGAGGGGTGTTATTCACTAGTTATTTGACTGACTGAGCATTTTCACTCGGATCGCCACATCACCTGCAATTTTTGCATTGTACTTTTCAATCGTAGCTGATATTGTGAAAAGCTCAATCAATGCAATTATTGATGGGATAAATGTCCAGAAAAACAAAAGATACAATATACCCTTCCCTGAATCCCCCAAATAGAAACGGTGAGCACCAACTCCGCCGAGGAAAATACACAGCAACAAAGCAGTTGTTTTGTCTTTTCGCTCACGATTCATTTCTGATTGGAACAGCATACGTTGCTGATCCGTCATTTCCTTCATTAGCAATAATTCATCCACTGATATGCTCCTCTCATGCAGCTCATTCCCTGCACAATGTACACATAATTTTGTGATTTGTATTTGTCATTTATAACAATTTATGTATGCTGCTCAACGCTCACATAAACCTATTTCCGCAACTTCGCAAAATTAAATCTGCTCGTGTTCGTACATTTTTTGACTATACTGAACCCGATGATGGCATCATTTCATTTTTACTGTGTCGGTAACCTGATTATCGATGTTGTTCAACTCGCAGTAGGATGAAAACACTTGACTATCTATACTACGTCGTTACTTGACTTGCAAAAGTCAAAATAATCACGACCGGCAATCGCACTCAGTGTTGAGATTGAACGATTTCTCTGTCGGGGCATCAAGAGCAAAACATAGATTCATTGTAATTCCCGAGATAGTGCACTTCGTGTACTGTTACAGCGTTGATTGCAACGTAATATGGGTATCAGTAAGCTCATCAGGACCGAGTATACTACTCACAAACGAGTAATCAAGGAACCACATGGCACAGATACATCCTCCCAAGGCAATCGAAGCAATGCGCAAAGCAGGCAAGCTGGTCGCCAAATGCTTCGCAGCCTTGACGCCGCTGGTCAAACCGGGTGTCACGACCCTCGAGCTGGACAAAGCCGCCGAGGCATTCATCATCAAAAACGGCGCGTTGCCCGCCTATAAGGGCTACAACGGATTCCCCAATACCATTTGTGTGGCGGTCAACAGCGTCATCTGTCACGGCATCCCCAATGCAGTTGCCCTCAAAGAAGGCGACATCATCGGGCTCGACATCGGCGTCATCGTCGACGGGTGGTACGGCGATGCCTGCATCACATTGCCCGTTGGCACCATTAGCGAAAATACCCAACGCCTCCTTGATGTCACCGCCGAATGTCTGCGCTTGGGCATCGCCGCAGCCACACCGGGCAATCGGCTGGGCGACATCGGTGCCGCCATCCAACGCCACGCCGAGGCCGAGGGCTTCAGCGTCGTGCGCGAGTACACCGGCCACGGCATCGGCCGCGTGCTCCACGACGACCCGACCGTCAAGCACATCGGCCAAGCCGGCACGGGAATGGTCCTCAAGCCAGGGATGATTTTTACCATCGAACCGATGATCAACGTCGGTAGCTACAAGACCTACCTCGACCGCAAAGACGGCTGGACGGTACGCACCGCTGATGGATCGCTGTCGGCGCAGTTCGAACATACCATCGCCATCCGCGACAGCGGCCCCGAGATTTTGACCCTGATCTAGTCCGGCACTGCCACACACTCCGACAGCCGGCACCGCGTGTGCCGGTTTTCGCTATCTGCTGACGCATCGTCTGCTGCGTACAGGGCTGAAGGGTTGCGGCGCTTTGTGCAGACCGTCTATACTATATACAGCAAAAATTCCTCTGCCCGACAAGGAACGCCATGCGCATCGATACATCGGTTGCCGTCGCCACAGCCATCGACGCCAAAAAGCCATTGGTTGCGCTCGAAAGCACCGTCATCGCCCACGGCTTGCCTTACCCCCAAAATGTGACTGTCGCGCGCGAAATGGAAGCCGTCATCCGGGCAGGCGGTGCTGTCCCAGCGACCATCGGCGTCGTGGAGGGCGTGCCTACCGTCGGGTTGGCCGACGAGGTGCTCGAACGCTTCGCACAGGCCAGCGACGTACGCAAACTGGCCCGCCGCGACATCCCGCTGTGTATCGCCGACGGCGCCTACGGGGCGACGACCGTCTCGGCGACCATGGCGTTGGCGCATCAGAAAGGCATCGAGGTCTTTGCCACCGGCGGCATTGGCGGCGTCCATCGTGACGCCCGCACGAGCTTCGACATTTCGGCCGATCTGACCGAGCTGGCCAAAACGCCGATCATCGTGGTCTGCGCCGGTGCCAAGTCGATCCTCGATCTGCCGGCGACGCTCGAATACCTCGAGACCGTCGGTGTGCCCGTCTATGGCTACGGCACCAACGAGTTCCCGGCATTCTACAGCGCCAAAAGCGGGTTGTCGGTCAACTTCGCCGCCGACGTGCAGACTATTGCGCGGGCGTGGCGCGCCCACCGCGCCCTCGGCGGCGGCGGGATGATCGTGGCCGTGCCACCGCCGGCTGAGTATGCCCTCGACCCCGCCGAAATCGAACAGCACATCCTGCGCGCCTTGGCGCAAGCCGACGCAGCCGGGATCCGCGGCCAAGCGGTCACGCCGTTCCTCCTCAGCGCAGTTATGCGCGAGACGAGCGGCGAAAGTATGCGCACCAATATGGCCCTCCTCCAAAACAACGCCCACATCGCCGCAGCGTTGGCAGG
>JBFYTT010000291.1:0-2522 GCA_041300425.1 Roseiflexaceae bacterium | reverse complement strand
ATCGAACAGTGGCATGTAACCGATGGTACGCGCCATCCCATCGCTGCTGCGGCTGATGGGCAGTTTCGTCTTTCGTTTGCTGATGCCCCGGTAGCCCTCTTGTACATACCTGACGTAGCGGCGCCCATCACCAGTGCCCATCCTGCTACAGAGCGTGCCGCAATTCAGACATACCTGCTCGACGGCACGTGGGAGCTGACCATCCAACCGACGCTCGATAATCGGCATGGAGATTTCGTCCGTCCAGCCAGTGGCATGCTCATGCCGCAGACGATCCGGTTCGACAGTGACAGCGGCGTCCAAACCCAAGGGTTCGGCACCTATGGCTGGTATACGATTGCTGTAGGGCAAACAGCGCACCTCCCTGTGTTGCAGGCGGGGGCCGACCCGTTAGCAACGGTTGGCTGGCAGCCACTCGTGTATTCACTCACCAAAGGAATCCACAAAGATACATTGCACTGGGGAATGCTCGGGCCGAAAGGTTACGTCCCCGAAGAATTCATGGCATTTGGGAAGGTCCGTGCAGGCCAAACCGTGTGCGTGCGGACGACATTTGTGCTCGATACAGCGGTCAACGGCGCACTCGTGGTATCGGCTGCTGCTGCCAAACGTATCTGGCTCGATGGGGTACTCGTGTCGTCAGAAAGCCCAGGCTATGCTGCGATTGTGCCGTGTGATTTGCATGCGGGGCGGCATCTGCTGGAGTTCCATCTGACACCCGACCAGTCAATGCAATTGCGCGGGAGTTGGGCCGTCCTACGCCATCCCGAGCGCTATATCCGCCCCACCTGGATGGAGCAACCCGATGCGCCGGTAGCGTCGACATATATCACGTTTGGCCACTCGTTTGCACTCGCCTACGCTGCACCCGATGGCGCACTCATGGTAGTTGCCGACGTACCCGTCAGCGTGCGTATCGATGGCGTCGAAATAGGGCGTCAAGGCGGGTTTGATCCCTACGGCAGTACTGTGCGTGTCCAACCGTACGCGTTAGGTCCCCTCGCAGCCGGAACACATCGCATCGAGATTCACGCGCTCGACAGCGGCCGCGGCGTCTCGTTGATGGTCGATGGCCGGTACAACGGTGCCAGCGTCCCGACACGTCTATTGAGTGGGTCGGGGTGGCAGTGTATCCGCAGTGGCGGGGATCCTGCTGCTGCCAAACTCCGGCGTCGCCAGTGGGTCGATTTGACGTTCGCCACCGACCCCGATTTGTATAACGACATGGACCCGGGTTGGCCGCTCATCGACCGCCGGCCGCATCCATTGCCCGGTGCAGATTGGCTCGAAGACCAGCCGGCAGACGATACGGTCGTGCGACTTATCCCTGATGCATACCCACAACTCGAGCGTACCACCAAATTGCGCTGGCGTATCCCTCGTGGAGCAACACAGTTGTACCTCGCGACCAGTGCTGAGAGCGCATTGACGGTGGATGGACAGGTGGTTGTGGTCCACGGTGGCACTGCTACGTTGCCTCCGGGCGCGCTGTCCGCAGAGGTAACGCTCACCGCCGCAACCGGTGCTGCCGATGCGGCACTGCTCTTGGCCCCCATACGGTATGACTACGGGACTGCATTCGTCTCGTTGCCTGCAGATTTTGCAGCGCAGGGTTTGGGTGATTATGCCGGCGCAGTCTGCTATACCCGTTCGATTACCGTCGTTGCAGATTGTACGCAATGGGTGCTCGAGCTCGCGGATGTGCGCGGGACCGTGGCTGTTACCGTGAATGGGATCGCGCAGCAGCCGCGCGTCTGGGCGCCGTACCAGTTCGATGTCAGTACCGCGCTACGTCAAGGGGTAAACACGATTTCTCTGACCGTTACCAATACACTCGCGCCGTATATGGCCGCCCACAGTCCGAGCCATTACACCAGCCCACATCAAGAGGTGAGTGGGATTGTGGGAAGTATCACACTCAGCGGGTGGCAAACTTGAAAATTCTGGCGGATATACGGTTACCAGCGATGGCAAAGAAGATACTTGGACATGGACACAGTCTGCACAGTCAGAACCAGAAATAACCCTTTCAACCTGGAAAACGTCGCAGACCGGCAACGCCGAAGAGACTGCACTGGTCACTGCTGCGGACAAAACCTATATGGTCAGTGGTTCCCCCAAAACATGCATCATCATGGCGAACGGCGAAGAAAACACGAATGTGTTCAATCCTGAGTCGATTCTCGACTCGTTCGGATACGATCTCGTGGCATCAGGTGCTGGTCCTGTTATCAACGGTCGGGCGACTGACAAGTACACCTACGACAGTGTGTTGCCTGATGGGAGCAGTTACCAGAGCACAGTCTTTGTAGACCGTGCAGACGGCTACACGATGCAGTGGGACGTAGCGGGCAAAAACAAAAACGGCGACAATCTCGAGCCGTTTTCATGGACCTATGCATTGTCAGACATGAACTCGGTACCCCCACTCGAGGTGCCATCCGAATGTGCAACCATCAGCGAAGCAGCATGGCCGCAGCCAGCCGATGCAATGGTGAAGATGCAAACACCTGAAATGTTCA
>JBFYTT010000287.1:0-3618 GCA_041300425.1 Roseiflexaceae bacterium | reverse complement strand
GTCATTGCCGGTCATCTCCATCGACACACTTCATACCAACGCCCAATCGGGTGCGGTCATCCTCGACGTGCGTGAACCATTCGAGCACGCCAAGGGCACCATCCCCAACGCGCACCTCGTGCCGTTGCTCGAACTCGCCACGACCGCGCTGCCCAACGCGCCGCTGGTGCTCGTCTGCGAGAGCGGTCAGCGCGCCACCGTCGCTGCCACATACCTCATCCAGTCCGGCAAAACCATCGCAGGCGTCGTCTACCCCGGTGGTATGAGCGACTACCTGGCCGCATATCCACTGGTCCACGCATAGGCATGGGAAAAGGGCCCGCAGCGGCGACCCGGTACCCGGGGGAAATCGCTCGCTGCGGGTGACCAGGTCCTGATGCGCTGGCGTCGTTGGTGTCGTCCTCGATCAGCACACACACAAACACCCCTCGCTACAACGTAGCGAGGGGTGTTTGGCGGGTATGCGGCTTAGTCTTCGTCGTTGCCAATCAGCAACGTAAAGCCGAAGCGGTGGCGCCGGCCCAACACACGGTACTGCTCGAGCGTGTCGGGTCCACAGCTGCCCGTGCCCACCCCACGGTGGACGTTGTCGATCGACACCGTGATGAAGTCGTTGGGGACCAGGTCCGTCGTGTGCGTGGCCGCATAGAGTTGCGCCGCCGTATACCGACTGGCCGAGAAGTGATACAGGTCATCGCCCACTATCTTGAGGCGACTGCCACGACCGTTGTCGAACTCCGTGGTATAGACATCGGTGCGCAAGCCGTGCTCCTGCGGCATGATGTACGGGGTGTAGAACTCATCCACATCTTGCTCATACATGCCCACCATGGCGCTTGCTTTGCGGTCTGGGTAGTTTTCCCATGGGCCACGACCCAACCAGCGCACATTGCGGTACTGCAGTGGGATGGCAAAACTCACGCCCACCCGCGGCACATCGGCTATATCCTCGCCCAATTTGATGTACTGCTCGATATGCAGGCTGCCGTCGCCATTCAGCGAGAAGGTCTGCGTGTGGCGCAAATCTGCCGCGTTGCCACGACCACTGCCACGGTACGTAAAGCTCAACCGTGCACCAATCTGATCGATGTCGGTCAGGGTCATCTCGATCCGGTCGAGACCCTTGTCGAGCCAATCCGGCAACACCTTTGATGGGTGATCGGGCCATAGTTTGAGACCGTCGTTGTCGATGGCAGCCCGCCAAATGCTCAATGTCGGACCTGCGCTGATGAAGTTGCGGCGCGGTGTCCCATACGACACCAACTCACCGGTGAGGGCGTTGAAGCGCGCCTTGACGCGACCAGCCTGGATGACGATTTCTTCGGCGTCGCGCTTGACGCGGCCACCGCGGTTGCGTTCATGCCCATTGATGGCTTGCTGGGCGATATGCTGGTCCCATGCGACTTCGTGCCGGATGGGGCTGTACTCGGTCGAACGCCGTTTGCGGAACCGGAAGGTCACCGTCACCAACTGATGCGGGTGCGATACCACTGCCGCAGGCACTGCGGTGATGTTTATCTCGCGGGTGGTCTGCGGCTCGAGGCCACGGACATTGACCACACCCTCCAAAATATCGACGCCGTCCACTGCAATCGTGTACTCACCACTCAGGTCATCGAGATTCGTAAAGAAACGCCGATTGCTGATCCGGTAGGTCCCGGCAGTGCCCAAAATGGGGTGAATCGTGACCGGCCGGGCCAGGTACTTGAGCTCGTTGAGCGCTGGGTGCGGAGTCCGATCCGGCCAAACCAATCCGTCGGCGCAGAAGTTTGCGTCGTTTTTGACATCACCGAAGTCGCCGCCATACCCCCAATATGCCCGCCCGTCGGGAGTGGTTTTGCGCAGGCCATGATCGACCCACTCCCAAATGAAGCCACCCTGGATGCCCGGCAATTCAAACGCCGCATAATACTCGGCCAACGTGCCGTTGCTGTTGCCCATTGCGTGCGAATACTCACACAAAATCAACGGCCGCGGATCGTGTGCACCCTCTACTGACCAGTCCACAACGCTCTCGATGGATGCGTACATCGGACAAATCAAATCGGTCGCCGCATGGCCTTGGTCCCAATCGTTGCCGAACTCGCGGGCAATCGCACCTTCGTAGTGGAGCACGCGGGTCGGGTCAGCCGCACGGGTCCAGCCTGCCGCTGCATCGTGGTTGGGACCGTACCCGCTTTCGTTACCCAGTGACCAGGCAATGATGCAGGGATGGTTTTTGTCGCGTTCGACCATGTTGCGCATCCGGTCGACAAATGCCTCGGTATAGCGCGGGTCGCGACAGATGTCCATCGCATAGGCGTGTGATTCGATGTTCGCTTCGTCGATGACCAACAGACCGTACTCGTCACACAAATCATAGAACACCGGATCGTTGGGGTAGTGCGAACAGCGGACAGCGTTGATGTTGTGCTGCTTCATCAACACGATATCTTGGAGCATCGCCGCGCGGCTGATGACGCGCCCAGTGGTGTCGTCGAATTCGTGGCGATTCACGCCGTTGATGCGCACGGCACGATTGTTGATCAGCAGTTGGCGCTTGGCAATCTTGACGTCGCGGAATCCCGTCCGGACCGCATAGTATTCGTCACCAGATTGTGTATGGAAGGTCACCAACACCGTATACAGATTGGGATCTTCGTTGGACCACAGATCGACCCGCTTGAAGAAATGCGTAAACGTCGACACATCGACCGCGTTGTTGCGGGCACCCCATTTGTCGCGCCCTACCGTGGGCTTTTCGTGCAGCGGTTCGTCGAAGCAGGGCTTGTTGTCTGGCCCATACACCTGCACACTGACGCTCCAGTCGGTGCGGATGTCGCCCGGCTGATTGGCATAGGTGGTGACCGTGAGGGTCCCACCCTTGTAGATTTCATCGGGTTGCGCTGTGACTGCAATATCACGCAAATACGGCATCGTGGTGCTGTACAACAGGACTTCACGGGGGATCCCGGCATGCCACCACTGATCTTGGTCTTCGATGAATGTCGCATCGCTCCAGCGTACGACGGCTGCCATCAACGTGTGTGTCTTGCCCGCAGTTACCAGCGCCGTAATGTCGAATTCAGCCGGTGTGCGCGAATCTTTGGCCATGCCCACTGCCACGCCATCGACATAGACACACAGCATGCCCTCGACCCCACCGAAGTGGATAATCACGCGCCGGCTCTGCCAATCGGTCGGGATTGTTATCGAACGCTGATAGACGCCCGTTGGGTTTTCGTCCGGCACGACAGGTGGTGCGCTGTCGAACGGCATTTTGATGTTGAGGTACTGTGGCTGCGCAAACCCCTGCATGGTCCACAATCCGGGCACGGTGACGGTCTGCCACTGCGCCGTAGCGATTGCCGCAGGTGTGGTCGCTGCAGGTGTGGGGAACAGGGCGAAACCCCATTCGCCGCTCAGTGATTGCACCCAGCGTGAATGTGCCTTGTCCCCGCCTCGCGCGCCTTCGGCATCTGCATATGGATACAGGGTCGCATGCGGCGCAAGCCGATTCAATCCGGTCAAACTCGGATTCTGCCACGCCGGTGCATTGCCGACAAACAACATGTCAAGGGGGACTTGTGTGATGTTTTCTACCATCTCAGCCTTCTCCTGTATCCGTGCGCTCAATGC
>JBFYTT010000286.1:0-3958 GCA_041300425.1 Roseiflexaceae bacterium | reverse complement strand
ACCCTTGCATGCTCCGTCCGAGCAGCTTATTGGTTGAGTTCACACTGTAGGTCAACCGATCGCCGGGACGGACCACAAAGTCGCTACTGTTCGGCAATGTGCCGTTTTTGAGCATCTCGATTTCGCTCGGACGTAATGCGATTTGATACACTGCGACATCATCGATGCCACCGACGAACTTCGGCAATAACCGGTCGATGTACGCGCCGATTTTCAAATCGCTGTTCGCGGCATTGGTGTCTCTCAGGAGCGTACCGACTTTGGTGCGGGCGAGTTCGACTCCATTGACATAGATCACCAACGCCGAATCGCCGTAGGTAACTGCCACATGTGACCAGCGGTTAAGCGGCACAATAGGAGCGGTAGTAAAGTCTACGGGACCGTTTGTTGTTTCGAGCAAGACACGGATTGCCCCGGTTGCAGTCCGTTGGACCAACACATGCCCGAACTGGCTTATGAGTGCCTGGTTTGCGGCTACTGTGGGTTTGAGTGAAAGTGCCAGTGTGAATTGGGTAGAGAACAGCGATTGATTGCCTGTGCCTGCGCTGAGTCCCTGTGCTCCGGTAAACACAACAAATGGGTTGCCAGGGCGTTCGGTCGTGTTGATAGTGGGGCATGTGCCGATACAACGCAGGGTGGTTGCCGCACTGCCGTTGCCCACAAATGCACCGGTCACTTGGCGTTCAAACCCGACTTGGATGAGCGGGGCTAGTGCTTCACGGAGCGATCCGTTTACCGCTAGGATTTCGCCGCTGTTTTTGGCGTAGGGGCTCCAGCCGAGGACTTTCTCTCGTAGGTCGATAATGCCGTCGTTGTCACCGTCTGCACTATTGGGATCAGACCCTGTCCAGGTCGTCTTGGGGACACCATCGACAATTGCATAGACAACTTCCCAACCACCAGTGAGCACCCCATTTTTCATGTGGACGACTTCTTCGCCATCCAACAATCCATCACCATCGGTGTCAGCAACCATTGGGTCTGTACCATACTGCACTTCTTGGGCATCGGTAAGACCGTCATTATCACTGTCTGGATTACCGGCAAGGGTACCGATAGCTTTTTCTCGATTGTCAGCGATACCGTCTCCATCACTGTCGTACGCGTTATCGCGGCTCCCCATGGTGAGTTCGATGGCATTGCTGAGCCCATCGTTGTCTGCATCGATAAACGTCGGGAAGGCTGGGACTGAATCAACCGGTGACCAGGCAAATGTGTACCCTTGCGCATCAGCGCGCAACGCAATAAATTCTTCGAAGGTCGCTGGGAAGATATCGTACTTCGTTTTGGAGGTTTCATTGATATTGATGTACTTCGGGTTGCCGGTGTGTGTCTCGATATAACAGATAGGGAACGGGATGGGCAAGAAAAAGAACGGAAAAATGATGAAGCAGGTTTGCTGCGGTACTTTAAACGCAGTCGAAAGGTACAAATCAGGTTGTGTCGAGTTGATGCCACTCGCGTTGAACGGTGCATCGTAGTTGATGGTGACCGATTTGCGGTAGGTGTAGGTCTTTTCGCCATCGACATAATATTCACAGGTAGATACGCTGGTATCACATGGAGCATTCGACGACCAGAGCCCTCGCTGGCTGCCGGTCGATATCGACCCACTCATGTTAATTTGGGCTGGGCTGAGTGCATAGTTGAACGATGCATCTCGGGTATCTTGACGATTCCACTGCCAAAACCACGGCAATGCCATCCAGGTCGAGGGGAACGGCATGCGTTCAATGTAATCGGTTACCTTAATGCCGTTGGTCATGCTGTTGCCCACCCTGAAGCCTGCGGCCGGGTTTTTGATTTGGGGGGTGACGCCATCTACCTTCATGTAGCGTGACCAAGGATCATCTGGGTCAACCACAATGTTCGACGCATACGGGGTAAAGAAATTCGCTAGGATACCGGTGATACCGCCACACAACCATTTACCCGCAGTGCTTCGTTGTTCTTTTTCGCTCAATGTCGCACAGGCGATTGCTGCAAGTGCATCTAAGACGGCAATGACCGCACCAATAATTTGACCGACCACCGGGATCGCCGTCAGCGCAAGCACAAACAAAATGGCAATGGTCTGGCCAATCATGCCGGCGATGGCGTTGGCTTTTTGCCACCCATACTCGGCATTGATAGCAGCGATAATCCCGACTGCCCAGGTGGCTGCAATGGCAACCCCAATCATGACCGGGCCGAGGACTTTCATGAATTTCGCAGCTGTTCCTGCTTTGGCAACGGTAGCCGCTGCACCAGCGGCCTTGGTCATTGCACCTGACAGACTGCCGGCGGTCTTCACTGCAGCCGATACTGCTTTGACTGCGTTGACCGTCTCGCGCACCGCCAAAACGAGATTCACGCTATTCACGACCAGCGTCTGCGTTTTTTCGCTCACCGCAGTACTCGAGTCAAACGTAGAGCCGAAGCTAAATGCGACGTTGAATATGGCAAGCGAAGCTACCAGAATACTCGCTTTACTTTTCGTAGAAATGTCTGCTAACCCTGCGGTCGCCGACTCAACTGCTTCGCTCAACGCAGGGATGGTTGTGATGACTACCTCGACGCTGTTCCCAATGTTCGCCGCAGAGTCTGATGTTTTCGAAGCGCTGGCTATATTTGCCAGGCGGAACTGGAAGATCTGCTTATTGATGAATGGAGCATACGTTGTGTACGTGTTGGTGATTTCGTCAGTCCACAACGTCCTTGGGCTGGTGGTCAAGCGCGCTTTGGTAATACCGGCGAGAATTCCTGCTATCTGCGATTTTTTGTAGCCTTTGGCCACTGGTGTCCCAAACGTTGTTAACGTCGCGAGGAGCAGCGTCTGATTGAGGGTGTTCCACTCTTTTTCGGTCAGAGCAGACGGGGTAGCGCCTTGCACAAATTGCTGCTGTACGAGCGACAGCTCGGTTGTCACATCTGCCGTATCGGTCACTGCCACCCATTGCCCACCTTTGACCCGGTACATCAGTCCATTGGTCGTACGTGAAATGGTTTCGTCTTCATTCAAAAAGTCGAGTTTGTTGTCACCAAACGACAACGAAATGCTGCGTTCGGTGATTTCGGTCGCTATAACCACACCCAAGCGACATTCGATGGTGGTTCGGGATTCACACGCAGTTCGGTACGTCGGTGCCTCCACACATGCATCGGTTTTTGCATTTTTTCGACAGAGCGAAGCGTTGAGAATCTTCGGTATCTCTGTCGTATTGACCGCCACCATGTGGAGCATCGTGTCGTATGCGAATGTAGAGGCTCGGGTGGCGCTTTTGCTGATGCCATAGGCTGTCGTTGCGACGGTAGCCGCACTGTTGCGCGTGTTGTCAAATAACAGCGGAAGCGATTTGTCTCGGTCGGTCCCATCAATGGCGAGAAAGGGCAAGTCTACAAAGCTGTTTTTGACTACATTTGCCAATTGCGTGATTGCCAAACGACGTTTGGTCACATCAGTCACTTCGGCTTTTGTGGCGTCTTCATACATCAGGGTTGCTTTGGCACCGAGGTTTTCTGTAGCCTGCATACCCACGAGGTTCCAGTCACCGTAGTAGCTTTGCAGGAGCGAGCTAAATTCGACCCGCTCGGCATCAGTACATTCGATTTTATCTGCTGGGCAACTGTCCTGTATCGAAGAAACAAGCCATTGCAAGCGGACCTGGTGGTTCGTTGTCCAGGCTTGTACCCCGGTCTGGTAGTACATTTTGGTTGAATACGCGACAATCGAGCCGCTGCTGTCGTAGTCTGGGTTGAGCGGACTGCTCACCGTCACTTCGTTTGTCTTGGTGTTGCCTTGCGTGTCGCGGCTCCACCCGACGCTCAAGCCGTATGGATTGGTCTTGCTGGTATCCACACACGAGTTTGCGTCTGCCGGGTTCAACTTGACGATATTTGTCAGATCGGCAGGGCAGGCTTTGGTGGGCAGATTGCCGTATTGGCCGGAACTAATGGGGATGCGAATTTCGAGCATCGC
>JBFYTT010000277.1:0-5693 GCA_041300425.1 Roseiflexaceae bacterium | reverse complement strand
CGGCGGAGCACTGCAGGATCGACGGGGCGACCGCCGGATTTGATAATGACGTGACCGCCCGGGATACCCCGCGCGTGGAGCCAGGTGTCGTGTGATTCGCCGATGGTGAAGGTGACGTGTTGATTTTGGAAGGCATTGCGACCGACATAAATGCTCGTAGCCGCGTCGATGGCGTAGCGCAGGGGTGGTTGCGGTTTGACGCGCGCTTGGCGCGGGATATCGCTGGATTTGAGCCAACCGAGACTGAGTGCATCGCGTGCGACGGATTCGATGGCGTCAAACGAGTCAGCCATAGCGAGGAATGCCAGCGTCTCGTCGATGCCTTGGAGTTCTTCGCTGGTTTTTTGGATGCGCTCGGGGAGGCCTGCAAGGGCGGCTTTGGCCTTGTCGTATGTTTTGAAGCGGTCCTGCGCTTGTTGCGACGGCGGCACGCGTGGTTCGAGCGTGATGACCTGTCCATCGATGACCAACTCGGTCATGTGCGGCGTGATGGTGTGCATATAGGCATAGATCATCTGGCCTTCCCAACGCAAGAGCTCCATGCGTTCGGCACGGGTCATCTCTTGGGTCATGTTGGCGTGGACACGGGCGATGCGGTCGCGATGGTCGCCGATACGAATCCGCAGAATGTCACGGCGGCGTTGGTAGTCGCCGAGTGATTCGTGGACGAACGCATACGCCATGATGGCGTCGTTGATGGACGCACACGACTGTGCCCCGGGCCGGTGTGTGAGCGAATAGGCTGCATATGCGATGGGTTGGTCGTGGTCGTCGCGGATGATACAGGGTGCGGGTGGTGCCGCAAACAACGCCTGGAGTGCGGTCACTGCAGCGATGGGATCATGGTCAGCACGGAAGGCCGCTTCGCGGGCGAGTTGGGGTGACACACCGCGGTAGGTGGCGACGAGTGCTTTGGTGAGGTCGTGTTCGTTGGTCAGCGTGGCGATGAGCGGTGTAGCATCACCGTCGCGCGGATCGGCTTTGGTGGGGATGGGCGGGATGACATAGGGGTGTTGGGGCAGTGCGACGCGGCGGCTCATCTTGGTCGTGACGTGCTTGACGCACTCCATGACGACGTCATTGGCATCAACCATAAATATGTTGCTACGCTGGTCCATGAGTTCGATGATGAGGCGCACCGTGGTATAGCTTATGGGGATGCTGGGATCGTATGGTGGCGCGTCTTCGTCGGTGTTGCGTGGTTCTGTCGGTTTGACTATACTGATGATAATGATGCGTTCGAGGGCGGGTTGTTCGATAGCGCTGATACGACCGCCTTCGAGGTATTTGCGCATCAACAGCAAAAACGGCGTGGCAAGCTCGACTCCGCGCGGGATTTTTTTCGTATGGATGGCGAGGCGGGCCAATTTGGGATGCGCCGAGAGGAGCACCCATACACGCCGGCGCTCATGATAGAGCTCGAGTGCGATGCTCTGCGGCGATGCGACAACGGTATCTTGAATTTTGGCGCCGATGTAGGCGCGGAGTTCGCCACAGAGAGCGGTGACGGCGAGTGTGTCTATGGTCATTGCGCTAGTATACCCCGCATGGCGCGCAACGGGGACGCAGACGATGAGGACTGGTACAAGATGATCGAAAACGACCTCAATCCGCTGCTGCATGGTGGGCAGGCGTACCCGCTGATGGTGGTTATCTCGGGACCGTCGGGAGTCGGCAAAGATGCTTTGCTGTTGCGCCTGCGCGAGCTCGACGAGCCGTTCCATTTTGTGGTGACGGCGACGAGTCGGCCGGCACGGCCCAACGAACAGCACGGCGTGGATTACTTTTTTTATGATAAAGCAGGCTTTGAAAATCTGATTGATCAGCACGAATTAGTCGAATGGGCCGAAGTCTATGGCCATTACAAAGGCATCCCCAAGCAGAGTATCCGCGCAGGCTTGGATTCGCAACGGAATGTGATTATGCGGATCGACGTGCAGGGGGCGGCCACACTCAAAGGTCTCATCCCGGGAGCGGTGCAGGTCTTTTTGGCGCCGGGGAGCATGGACGAATTGAAAGTCCGGTTGGCCGGTCGTGGGACGGAAACTCCCGAGCAGTTTGCCCGCCGCATCCACCATGCGGAGCGCGAGATGGCGCAGGTGACTGCGTTTGACTATGTGGTGTTCAACCACGAAGAACGTCTCGACGACGCGGTACAGCAAATCCGGGCTATTATTATGGCAGAACAACAACGTGTCCGACCGCGCCACGTAACGGTATAGGAGCAACCATGGCTAATTTGTATGACCAATTCCAAGCAGATATGAAAGAAGCAATGAAGGCGCGCGACAGTGTCCGTGTCAACGTTTTGCGGATGGCTATGAGCGCCATCAAGTCGTCGCTGTCGAACCAGGTCAAGCAGGCCTATGATGCCGCAGGTGGCGAGGCCAATATGGCAGCTGCCGAAGCAGCGGCGCAAGCGGTCGTGCTGAGCGATGTCCAGGTACAAGACATTGTCGCCAAGGAGGTCAAGCGCCGCCGTGAGGCTGCTGAGATGTTCCGCAAAGGCAATCGGCTGGATTTGGTGGCCACTGAAGAGGCCGAAGCTGTAATCTTGGAGCAGTACTTGCCCAAGATGATGACGGCTGACGAGTTGCGACCGCAGATTGTGGCATTGTTGGCAGAAATCGGCGCGACGGGTGTGGCTGATATGAACAAAGCAATGCCTGTGGTGATGCAGCGCTACAAAGGACTCGCCGAAGGTCGGGTACTCAATCAGCTTGTACGCGAAACGTTGGGCGCATGAGAAGCTTCACCACCCGTCTGCGCACCATCATTGACCGGCTCGCACCGCACTGGTTTTGGCTGGTGAGTGCGAGTGTGATGTTGTGCTATTGGGTGGTTTTGGCGTTCCAACCAGGTAATGTGCAGGGTATTGTGATAGGCGAGCCCAGCGGCATGACTATCTACGCGCCGCGGACCATTACCTATACAAGCACATTATTGACGGATCAACTACGCGATGCCGCAGCGAGTTCGCCGGACCTCGTGGTTGTTACCGTCGATGAAGCGCTCTTGGATGACGCACGCAATGAATTAGCGGCAATCCTCGCCGAAATAGGTGCAATCCGGGGAAACGGCCGAGCGTATGCAGCCCGTTCACAAGAAATCGATGCCATCGATGCTGGGTTGGATGTTGCACTGATACCCACCGACACGGCTCTGCAGATCATGCTGCTCAAGGACCGTGAATGGGAAGCGCTGTCACTGGTCATCATGGCCGTGTACGACGATGCCGTGCGTGAAGCGTCGCAACGTATCGATGCGGCGACTGCTGAGCGACTCAACCGCGAAATTGTGCCGCTCGCCATTGACGAACAGATAGGTGCGTTGACGACCACGGACGAAGCGATGCGCGCGTTGATTGCGCGGTTTGTGACACCGTTTCTCAAAATCAACGTTTCGATTGATCAAGTGGCCACCACTGCTGCCCGCCAAAAAGCCCGGGCTGAGACCCCGTTGCAAATGAGTAGTTTGCAGATGGGCCAAACGATTGTGAGCAAGGGTGATATCTTGGATGCGGTGCAGTACGAAAAGCTGCAAATGTCAGGGCTGCTCGAGAGCGCAACGAATTGGGATCAAGTGGCGGGACAGATCCTGCTTGCTGTCGGTCTGGCGTTGTTGTTGTCGTACACCCTGTGGCGCAACGATAAACGCTCAGGGCGAAAGCCACGCGAACTCTTTGCGGTCATGGTATTGGTTATCGCCGTGGTTGTGTGTACACGGGTGCTTGCCTGGTTGAACGCCGGGTACATTTTGGCGACGCCGATTGTGATGATGATGATGATTTTTAGTGCGTTGTTTGGTATACGCACGGCGAATCTCATTACCATGAATGTCGCACTGATGGTCTTGGTCATTGCCAATGGATCGGTGGTGTACAGTCTGCCGCCGTTGGTCGGTGCACTGGTTGCAGGCATGCTGATCCGTAATGTCACGCGGTCACGCGTGTTTGTGGTAGCGGGGGTCGGTGCTGCTGCGGCGAGTGCTGTGATGCTCATCGGGGTGACCTTATTGACTGCCGTATCCATCGAATGGATCGACATGGCGCCGCTGTTGTTGTATAGCGTCGGTGGGTCGCTCCTGTCTGCATTGCTCGCGCTCGGCCTCTACAATGTGGTTGGTCGGATGGCGGGGATACTGACGCCATTGATGTTGCTCGAGCTGGCACACCCTGCCGAGCCGCTGGTTCGGCGGTTGATGCGCGAGGCACCGGGGACATATGCGCATAGCATTGCGGTAGGCAATCTCGCCGAGAGTGCGGCTGAAGCAATTGGTGCGGATGGCTTGTTGTTGCGGGTTGCGTCGTACTTTCACGATATCGGCAAACTCAAGCGCCCGTATTTTTTTGTAGACAACCAAAACGACGGCGTCAATTTACACGACACACTGCCCCCCCAAGAGAGTGCGCGCATTATTATTGACCATGTGCGTGATGGGATTGTGATGGCCAACGCTGCCGGTTTGCCGGATGTGATTACTGCATTTATCCGCACGCACCACGGCACTTCGCAGGTCCGTGCGTTTGTGAACAAAGCGGTCGCTGCAGGGATTGCCTATGATGAGGCCGAGTTCACGTACCCTGGACCAATCCCATACACACGTGAGCAAGCGTTGTTGATGCTGGCAGACAGTGTCGAAGCGACCGTGCGATCCAAGATTCAAAGTGGTGCACTCGTCTCGGCGAGTGATGGTACCGGCTATCAGTTCGATGGGGTTGTTTCGTCGATATTCGAAGACCGATTGGCCAAGGGTCAATTAGCCGATACACCCATTACCATTGCGGAGCTCAAGCTGGTCCACGATGCGTTTGTCAAAACGCTGAAGGGCATCTATCACCCCCGCATCGATTATTCACCCAAAGAGAAGCGCATCGCCGATCCGGTCGTGGTGCCACAAGGACATGTCTGATGCACTATAGCGTGGATGTACAGGTCGCAGAAGCGTTGCAACCGGCCGTGATTGACACCGTTTTGATCGAACGTGCGGTCCGCACAACGTTAACGCAACAGGCGTACGCACAGACCGTCGAGGTGAGTATTTATGTGACGACTGCAGAAGAAGTCCACCAACTCAATCGCGACTATCGTGCCAAAGATGCGCCCACGGATGTGCTTTCGTTTGCCGATGATGGCGCCGACAGTCCGTTTGTCTTGCCGCCCGATATGCCGCGATACCTCGGTGATGTGGCCATCTCGTGGCCGCATGTGGTGGCCCAGGCAGACGAGTACGGCCACTCAGATGCCCGTGAACTCGCGTTTTTGACGGTCCATGGTGTGTTGCATCTGTTGGGCTATGATCATGAGCGCGACGCCGATGCAGATACCGAAATGCGTGCCCTACAAGATACCATCATGCAGCTCTTGGACCTTGCCCGTGAATAAGCACGACGATGCACGGCGGCGCTGGGCAACTCCATCGTTTTGGCGGTCGGTACGGCATGCCTGGGCAGGGTTGCGTGCTGCGGTGCGTACCGAACGGAATCTGCGCATTCATGCAGGAGCGACCATCGCTGTAGTGACAAGCGCGTGGTGGTTGGCGATTTCACCGCTGGAGTGGGCGATGCTGATTGTGACCGTCGGGCTCGTGGTATGCGCCGAATTAGTCAACAGTGCGATTGAACGTCTCGTTGATTTGGTACACCCCGATTATCATCCGTTGGCAGGCGAGGTCAAAGACGTCGCCGCGGCAGC
>JBFYTT010000273.1:0-2848 GCA_041300425.1 Roseiflexaceae bacterium | reverse complement strand
TCATCTGACTGCGTGCCGAGGACAGTAATGGAACAATAATGCCGGACGGGGACAAGAGCATCATGTTCAATTGATCTGCACGGCTCGAGGTGGCAGTTACGTCCACCGTCAGCGTGCTCACCCGCATGTTGTAGGCGGCCTGACTATCCAAAGGAATACTGGTGTACTCCGCCAAGTCGAGTGTCGAACATGGTTGCGCATCAACCAGGGTGCTGGTAGAGTTCTCGACTGCATTAACTGTTACGGTAGCGGGATTACCACTCGGTGCGGCACTACTGCATGTTCTGTTTGTTTGATTACAGATTTGCAGCAGTGCACCAGAATCCGCATCGCTCAGCGTCCCAGAGAATTTCGAAGCAGCGCCGTAGAGTCCCGCACCCACCATATTCTGCGTCGCAGTATCGAACGTAAAACTAGGTGCAAGGTAATTCGGGATCACATAGAACCAAGAGCTCCACACACCGACTTGGTTATAGCGATCGATACCACGGACCCGATACGCAATTATTTCTTTGGGTGCAGGGCTGACAAATCGACAGGTCCATTGTCCTGCGATAACTGCTCCACAATTCTGGAGCGTCCCTCCGAGTGGGGTTGAACTTGGCACAACATACCAGCTCGGATCATAGACAATCCGGACATCTACCGACGAGTGCTGGACCTGCACTTGTGACGCAGAATCGTCACTACTCTTGCCGCTCAACGTAGTCACGGTGGTTCCACTGGTCCGCGTGCTTTGCTCCGTAGTCGGAATAACTTCAATCGGAGCCGAACTATCGACTCGGACCGCTGCATTCAGCCATTCGAGGGTGCGACTATTGGTGACACCGCTTGCAGAGCCGCTATCGGTCAGGCGAATTTCGATTTTGGCGAAATTCTTGGTGAGTTCGCGGTCGACGCTACTTGGTTGTACTTTGTTCGGATCAATCAAAGTGTTGATGACAAACGTCCGAGTGGTACGTGCGGGTATAGACTGAATGGCAAGCACCACATAGTCACGTTTACCACTTTCGGCCACACTATGGAAGTCGTAGACCCCACCGTTCACTATGCGTATCGGCTGCGTTGCGGCAGCATTCGGATCCGTCAACCATATACCGCCATACGTCTGCACAAGGGCAAACAATGGTTTGGTTGCAACACTCGTGCTGTTCTGCAATCTCAGAGTGTAGGCAACCGTTGAATTTGGGCCCACGTTCGCGATTTGTTGTTGCGTCAGTTCATTGGAAAGTCCATCGATTAACGACGTCCCGGCGGCTGTGCTGTTTTGGAACATGTTGACGGTTTGACACCACCCGTCATTCGGGATGGCAGCACACAGCGCACTCGTCTGCGCGATGATTTCGCCGATTGCATCCGGATCAGAGTTGGCAAACGAATCGCCAATTGCACGCTTTGTGATACCTACTGGTATGCTGCTCAGCGTCGCACTAAAGGTAGTTGCATCTGGATTCCCTGCTGCGGTCTTGGGGCAGATTCCGGCATTCAACGCGGGCCAGGCGTAGCCGTTCAACAGCGGGGTCACGAGGATTTTCTGATTGCCTTGTTCGGTCTGAATCGGATTGGTAGTAGGGAAAGTGCTCCATGGCAGGAGTGCGCCTTCGGCAGTTGCAAATGCTACAGCACCGAAACGAGTCCCATTGATGTACCCGACATCGGCCTTATTCAAAAGGATATCTGTGTGTTTCGTTTCACCTTCCACGGTGAATCGGAAGCTAAGGCTTCGGTTGGTATCAACCCACGCCGTTCCGTCCCAGCGGAGCAACGAAACGCTATTGCTGTCGTGCACATGCACCACATACTCAGCTCCTTCGATCGTTGCCGAGCGTTCTCCGTGTTGTGCTGCGAGCAACCGACGTTGGAAGGAGTTGACATACGCGGCAACGGATGTGCTCGCAGCGGGCCTGCCCGCCATATTGACCGGAAGGGTGATGAACGACTCCCCGAACGTGACACTATGAGTAATTGTGTGCGTATACTCTGCAGGCCGGTATGGTTGGATTGTTCCACCAGGCAGGGTGTCAAGATACACAAAGAGGTCACCGTCGATATCCCAGTTTGCACCTTGCCAGTTCAAGCGGAGCGACGTGGCATCCCACGTCATGGCAAACTGCTGCGGCCCCTTTGCCCAGACACGCTCGTCTTTGCCCAATACGGCACAACCATTGTTCAAAAATCCACGATAGACCGGCCCGCTCGGATCAATCATCGTATAGTCTGGCGTATTCGGAGCATCGACAAAGACCGTGGAGATAGGGGTAAGCGCACTATTCCCCATTTTGTCGGTCAGCCGCATGTTGCCATCGATACGGCTTGCCTCGAGCATTGGTAATGTCACCCGTGCTCCGGCGATCGGCGGCATCCCAATGGCGTTGGTGGCAGTGTATGCCGTGGTGCCAGCACTGGTTTTCACCGTGTATTCGAGTTGATTGACGCGTACTTCGGAAACGTCCGTTATCGAGTTCCATGCGACATGCATGTCTGCACCGGCGGTACTCGAGATGACCGCTCCTTGTGCCAACACAACCGATTTTGTGGCGATTTTGGCATTGACAGCCAGTCTAACTGCAACAGGTGGCATGCGATCAAAGAGTACGGACAGTGGGGCAATAGTCGTTCGACCTGCACGATCCGAAACAACGGCACGGATGGGCAACGCGGTGCCATCGGTTGGATGTCGGTTGTAGAGCGCTCGCACCGTGACACCGCTCCCGGTTGTCTTGAGTGTGAATGGAACGTCCAATTTGCTCAGGGTGTTAACCAGCTGAATCGATTCGATTGCGGACTCGTCGGTTATCGCAATAGTAAAGATCAGGAAGTCATTGATGACACTCTCTGAGCCAATCAC
>JBFYTT010000252.1:0-3212 GCA_041300425.1 Roseiflexaceae bacterium | reverse complement strand
CGAAGACGACAGTCTTGGTGGCAGGGCGACCGGTGTAGATGCAGGTGCCCGAACCGCCGGGTTGGTCGTTGGGGATGCAGCGGATGGTGGCTCGGGTCTCTTCTTTGATGCGCTTCTCGTCGGCGCTGTCACCATCCCACCAGCAGACCGCGAAGCCCGTCTCGATGGCTTCTTTGAGCTCATCGTAGCTGGTCACGGTGCGGGTATGGTCGGTGCGGAAAGCCAGGGCGCGCTGGTAGAGCGCGGTTTGGATCTCGGCGAGCAAGGCGACGACGCGCTCGGTCAGGCCGTCTTGGGGGACGAAGTTCTTGCCGTCGCGACCGGGGATGTCGCGGCGTGCCAAGGCAACCGAGCCCTTTTCGACGTCTTTGGGGCCGACTTCGATGCGCACGGGCACGCCTTTGACTTCCCACTCGTTGAACTTAAAGCCAGCGGTGAGGTGTTCGCGCTCGTCGATTTTAAAGCGGATCGTGCCCTTCCAGCCGGTGGTGATGCGCTTGACAGCGTCCATCACGAGGGCTTTCTCGGCGTCGTTTTTATAAATGGGGACGACGATGACCTGGATGGGGGCCAAGCGTGGCGGCACAATCAAGCCATCGTCGTCGCTGTGGGCCATGATGAGTGCGCCAATGAGGCGGGTGCTGACGCCCCAGCTGGTGGTCCAGGCGAACTGGACGGTGTTGGCTTGGTCGGTGAACGAAATGTCAAACGCCTTGGCGAAGTTTTGGCCCAGGTTGTGGGACGTGCCGGCTTGCAGGGCACGGCCGTCTTGCATCATGGCTTCGACGCAGTAGGTGCGCAGGGCGCCGGGGAACTTCTCGCTGTCGGTTTTGAGGCCGCGCAGAACAGGCAGGGCCATTTCTTTTTCGATGAAGTCGGCATAGACGTCATCGAGGATCATGAGCGTTTCGGTTTCGGCTTCGGCCTCGGTGGCATGGACCGTGTGGCCTTCTTGCCAGAGGAACTCGGCGGTGCGCAAGAACGGGCGGGTGCGCATCTCCCAACGCATGACGTTGGCCCACTGGTTGATCAGGATGGGCAAGTCGCGGTACGAGCGGACCCATTTGGCGTAGAAGTAGCCGATGATGGTCTCGGAGGTAGGACGGATGACGTAGGGCTCGGTGAGCTCTTCGCCGCCGGCGCGGGTGACCTCGGCGACTTCGGGGGCAAAGCCCTCGACGTGTTCGGCTTCTTTGGTGAGAAAGCTCTTGGGGATGAGCAGGGGGAAGTAGGCGTTGACGTGGCCGCTCTCTTTGATGCGGCTGTCGAGGCCGGATTGAATCCCCTCCCAGATGGCATAGCCGGTCGGTTTGAAGACGATACAGCCGCGGACGACCTCGGCATAGTCGGCCAAGTCGGCTTCACGGACGATATCGAGGTACCACTGCGAATAGTCTTTGGCGCGGGGCGTTATTCCGTCTTTGGCCATGATGAGGTGTCCTTTGTTCGTACGTTAGGTCGTCATTGTACCATGTGGGATTTTTGGGCGACTGCGGACTACGCGTCGAGGCGTGCTTGGAGGGCGGCTGTCGAGCGCTGGAGGCCACCATCGGTGCGGAAGAACGCACTGCCCACCACCACGTCGTCGACGCCGGCGGCGGCCACGGTGGCGATGGTGTCGAGGGCGATGCCGCCGTCGACCTGGATCTGGGTCGAGAGCCCGTTGGCATCGATATAGGCGCGCAGGGTGCGGATTTTGGCGGTCGACTGCGGGATGTATTGTTGCCCGCCGAAGCCCGGGTTGACGGTCATCATGAGCACGGTGTCGATGCTATCGAGGACCTCGTAGAGCGATTGCAATGGGGTGGCCGGATTGATGGCGACACCGACCTGTGCGCCGCAGGCGCGGATGAGCTGGATGGTGCGATGAAGGTGTGGCGACGCTTCGACGTGCACACTGATGTGATTTGCGCCGGCCTTGGCGAAGGCCTCGACATAGCGTTCGGGTTCGACGATCATCAGATGGGCATCGAGAAAAGCGGTGGGGCCGAGGTGTGCCCGGAGCTGCGCGAGGACCGGCATCCCGAAGGTGATATTGGGTACGAAGCGGCCGTCCATAACGTCGTAGTGCAGGCGATCGCCGCCGGCTGCGAGTGCGGCTGCGGCGTCTGCGCCGAGCGTGGCAGCATTGGCCGAGAGGAGTGAGGGGCTCAGGCGGATGGAGCGGTTGACCGCACGGGCATACAACATAGCGAGGCTCGCTTTTCTATGACAGCAACGTATCGGGAGCGATGGTGCGCCCCTCGTGGGCGGAGCGATATGCGCCATGGACCAGCTGCAGGGTGGCGATGTTGTCGCGCGCGCTGGTGATCGGGGCGGTGCCGGTTTGGATGGCATGCATGAGGCTGGCCATTGGGCCGATGAAGGCATCGGGGATCCACAAACCCGTCAGTGGGATATCGACCAATGCATCGCCATGGCGGGCATAGGCCAGCGTATCGGTGCGCCCGTGCGGGTAGTCGTACATGGACCCGATGGTGCCGCTGAGAATGCCCGCCGTACCGAGAAAGCGAAAGGTGGCAGCGGTGGCACGCGAGGCGTCGTGGTGATTGACCATCACGCTCGCCTGTAGCCCGTCGGCATAGTCGAGGATCGTAATGGTCTTGGTCTCGGCGCGTTCGGGTTGGCTTGGGTAGCGGGCGTGGCGACTGGTCAGCGCGGTCGGATTACCGAACAGATGGCGCAGGCTGTCGAGGTAGTGGATGCTGTGATACATGACATCGAGGTGTTCCGAATCACGCAGCCATGGCCACATGTGCCACGGGGTGTCGGCACTGACCCAGATCTGGGCATCGGTCGGCTGGCCGATAGCGCCGCTCCGGATGAGGTCGGCACTCGCAGCAATCCCGGCGCTCCAGCGCATTTGTTGATTGACGGCGACGTATCGTTGCGCGCGTTCGCCGGCGGCAGCAATGGCAATCGCATCGGCGAGGTCCTCGGCGAGGGGTTTTTGGCAGAGGAGGTGTTTGCCGGCGGCGAGTGCTTGTTCGGCGATGGCGCGTTGTTCCCATGCGGGGACGGCGATGTCGACGATCGTGACTGCGGGATCGGCCAATAATTCTGCCAGACTCGAATAGACCCGGGGGATGTGGTGCGTCGCCGCGGTGTGGGCCGCTGCGGCAGGATCGCGGTCGTAGCAACCAACGATGGTGAGCTGGTGGCTACGATATGCCGGCAGGTGCGCATAGTTGACGATCCCGCCGCATCCGACG
>JBFYTT010000225.1:0-2935 GCA_041300425.1 Roseiflexaceae bacterium | reverse complement strand
GTAGTTCGTAGTTCGTGTGTTTTCATTCTGGTGGAGTTTACTTTTTGTTGGCGGTGGAGCATCTGCGACACGTCAGACAGCACATCATTTGACCAGCATCCTCCCCAAATAATGCCGTGGGCTCATGCATGCAGTATGTCTGTGTTGACACCTGTATTGCATGAGCCCGTTACCTATGCGCTAAAACGAGTGGAAATCATAGCGGATGTTGTTTTCACGCGCGAGATCCATTACCCGCGAACTAATCGAATCTGGGTTGTCGTGTAATGCCTTGAGCACAAGCAAGAGAATCATGTCTTTGTCCTCTGCTTTGATAGTCAAATGGTATTCGTAGTCGCTGCTGCCGAAAAAATCCGAGGTAACCGGGCCACAGTCGTAACCGTAAATGTAGAGATCACCGTTTTCGTTGATAAATGCATCAATGTCGCGAGAGTTCCGTCCGTTCGTGTGCTCAATAGCCAGATGCTTCCGTTGTGGTGTTTCTTCAGCCATCGGAGTATCCTTTCTTGATTGAGGGGAACATAATACAGACGCTTGATTTGGTCAAAAAGTTCCATTACATACAGCATTACAACCAACAATTCACCGAATCAATTCATTCTTGACTGCGCCGGAATGTACTCCCGACCCTGCACACAGATTCCTGATTAGTACGATGCGAAACTGTAGGGAATCCCATTCTCGTTGGCGATCTTCATGAGCGCCGAGGTGATTTCAGCATCATGTCCATGCAGTGCCTTGATGAGATGGAGTAGCAGCAGATCTTTGTGCTGAGCCTCAATAGAGAGGAATGCCTCATAGTCGCTTTTGCCCGAGAAAAAATTGATCCCTGGGCCAGCAGAGAAATACGTGATATACAACGAACCATTCGCCTTGATTGCTGCGTCGATGTATCTTTCATGCGTTCCTGTCGTGTTCTCAATAACGAGTTTGAGCCCTTTTTCACTGTCTTGCGTCATACCGTTCTCCCGTTCTCCCGTTCTCCCGTTCTGATAACTGATAACTGATAACTGATAACTGATAACTAATCTCTCACTCCGGCGCTTCGGCCCGCAATTCCAGCAGTCGCCGTAACGCTGCGGGGATCACCCCAGAAGCAATTTTGTTGGCCGTTGCCAAAAAACCATGGTAATCGCCACGATAGGTAATGAGCAAGAATCGGCGGATTTGATTGGCGCTCGCCGTTGCGATGACTTCGGGGTTCGAGAAGTGCCTGTAGAGTTCCATTGGGTCGAGCCCAGGTGGATCCCCAGCGAGGTCGCCGCCCGGCTCGATATCTTGACAGACATCGAGGTAGATATTTCGGAACGACTCCACTTCGGGCGGATCGGGCAGTGCCATGGTCATCTGTGCTTCAGGTTGATAGGGGCTGTACCCAGGCTGTGTGAAGATGGCGAGAAACGGGGTCAGTGCATCTATCTGCCGTTTGGTCATCGCGGGGGGATTCTGCGTCATTTCATGAGTCCTTTGCAAAATCAAGCCGCGCATTCACGTAATACTGCAAGTATACAACCAACCTATACGCCAATTACTAAATACTAATTACTAATTACTAACTGCTCATTCTTCTCATTGACGCTTTTTTGGCTTCGTCGTATGATGATGAGAATATTTTCCGGCCGATGCGAGTATTGGAGGCGGTTGTGACCATCGATTGGGATGACAAATTTGCCCGTGAAGCATTGACGTTCGACGACGTTTTGCTCATACCTGCCGCGTCTGACGTGTTGCCGTCGACCACCGACGTCAGCACCTATTTGACGCGCGGCATCCGCATGAATATACCCCTCGTCTCGGCCGCAATGGATACGGTCACCGAGCACCGTTTGGCCATTGCTATGGCGCGCGAAGGCGGCATCGGCATCATCCACAAAAACTTGTCGATCGATAACCAGGTCGAGATGGCACGCAAGGTCAAACGTTCCGAAAACGGGATGATTACCGACCCGATCACGATGAACCACGACCGTACGGTGGGCGACGCCCTCGACATGATGGCCGAATACCGCATTTCGGGTATCCCCATTACCACCGCCAACGGCGACTTGGTGGGCATCGTGACCAACCGTGACCTGCGCTTCGAGACCGACCGGACCCGCCCCATCAGCGAGCTGATGACCGGCGAAGACCTGGTCACGGTGCCCGAAGGCACCACCCTCGAACAAGCCAAAGAACTCCTGCACAAACACCGCATCGAGAAGGTCCTGGTCGTCGATCGCAACGGCCGGCTGTCGGGCATGATCACGGTCAAAGACATCATGAAGCAGATCGAGTACCCGATGGCCTGCAAAGACGATCAGGGTCGATTGCGCGTCGGAGCAGCCATTGGGGTGAGTGGCGACTTTTTGGCCCGCGCCGAGTCACTCATCAAAGTGGGTGTCGATGTGTTGTGTATCGACACCGCGCATGGGCATTCGAGTGGTGTCTTGCGCAGTGTCGAAAAAGTGCGCGAACAGTTCCCCAACATCCAATTAATCGTGGGCAATATCTCGACCGGCGCTGCAGCCCGCGCGCTGTGTGAACGCGGAGTCGACGGCATCAAGGTCGGTCAAGGTCCCGGCAGCATCTGCACGACCCGCGTCGTCAGTGGCGCCGGGATGCCGCAGATCACGGCCATCTCAGAATGCACCAAGGTCGCTGATTCGTTTGGCATCCCCGTGATCGGCGACGGCGGCATCCGCTACAGCGGCGACATCACCAAGGCTATTGCAGCCGGAGCCCAGAGTGTCATGATGGGGTCGATGTTTGCGGGTACCGAAGAAAGCCCGGGCGAGATCGTGCTCTATGAAGGTCGCTCGTACAAAATCTACCGCGGCATGGGCTCAATCGACGCGATGCAACAAGGCGGCGGCGAACGCTACTTCCAAAACACCCGCGAGGGGCGCAAGCTGGTCGCCGAAGGCATCGTCGGCCGCGTCCCGTTCAAGGGCGCAGT
>JBFYTT010000138.1:0-4816 GCA_041300425.1 Roseiflexaceae bacterium | reverse complement strand
GTATACGCGGGCACGAGAATGGGTCGCCAAGGCCGGCTATAGCGATCGTTTTTCGATCCACGAAGGCGATTGGTTCGAAGAACTCGCCAACATGCGTGGTCCCTTCGATTTGATTTTTCTGGACATTCTACGGCATCTCAACAACGAAAAAGAAGCCTTGCAAGCGCTCCAGATGTGCGTCCCTCTGCTCAGACGCGGTGGGATTTTGGTGGCAGACAATGTGCTCTGTAATGCTCTGGTGCTCGAAGACGAGCGCGAGGCTGCACCTATCGTCCGCGGCATCCAAGAATTCAATCGCGCTATCATGCATCACATCGATCTCGAATCCGTCATCCTGCCCATACGCGATGGCATCGCAGTCTGTCGGCGCCGCGACTAAATACCCGGCGAGCGCTGTTCCCCTCCTGATCACGTACGACGATGTGCGTGCAGGCGGGGTTTTTTATTGCATATCATCAGGGTCGGTGGGGACCGTGAATCGTGCAGTTTGGCCGTACGTGCTTTTGAGGCTGACAAAGCCGTTGACGATAATGACAAAGCCCCAAAATAGCAGCCCGAGGCTACAAATGAGGCCGATACTGGTCAACAATTCGTTGGTCGACAGGTAGGACATCGCATAATACGGCGCACCTATCAGGGCATACGTCAGGAGTTGTAGCCCAATCCAAATGGGGACGAGTTGTAGCGTAACGAGCAACGATTGTCGCCAGTATTCGAACAGCACCCGTAGCATGGCAGCGGCACAGAAGGTATGCAAAAGTGCAAGGAGCAACGAAAAAGGGAACCCCAATGTGGCGATTTCGTTGTCGTATGACCAGAGTCCTGTTTGCACACCCAAGAGCTCGATGACCCAAAAGTACATTGCCATGCCACCGATGACTGCCCATGACTGCAGACTGCCATATTCGCCGAACTGACGGCGCAGTCCCATGAAAATCACCAGTGTGGGAAGTACCATCACCCACCCGCCGTAGAGCGCAATGGTCGGTACAAGACTTGCGAATGACGTCGATAGCGCTGGATCGTAAGCGATGCCGTAGAGGAGGTGCCAGAGTGGTGTGCCCATACCGGCTACCATTGCGGCACACGCCACAATGAGAAAGACCGGTGAACGCGTACTGAAGCCAATGTAGCCACACAACAGCAATACCAGTGCAGTGGCGAGGAATAGGATGATTTCCATCTGGGAATCCTCTTTCCTACGGTGTTACACGCCTTTGTAGTCGCGGATTTCACCGTCAGTAATGGTAAACAAACTGGTGGTGAGACCATGGGCGTGTTGACGCATGTCTTGCGTTATTTGGAGCGATACCGCGGTGACGCGATCGGGGTCGTCGTCACTGAACACAACCATGAAGTCGCGGTTGGGAATGCCGATGACGAGATTGCCAGGGATGTTGCGAGCAGCCTGCTGGATGAGGTCGGGGAGCAACAGACGTGCGGCGTCGAGACCATCATTGACATTGAAGATAACGACTTGTTGTGAACCCTTACCGGCCAGATGATACGGGACATCTTGGGATTTGGCGGTCAGGTTGCGCATCGCCTGCTCGTGAACGGTTTGCTCGCTGACACCCCAGCGTTCGATTTGTGTCTCGGTCAGATACGACAATCGTCCACGATCACGGATGGCATAGGTGAGGATCAAATCTGCCAAGAAGAGCCGGTAGATGATTGGTTCGGCACCGCGATCTACCATGTCGACCAGTAGTGCGATTGGTTTGAGCTGTGGGACGATGAGTTCGGCAATCGTCTGATAGCCCAAGTCAGGCACACCCTGTTCGCCTTTGCTGACCCTGAGCAAGGTGCTCACGACGGCATCGATGGCATCGGGACGGCGTCGATACGCCCGCTCGAATGGTTCGATGGCGATAGGCAGCGAGGTATCACCACGGACGACGACGATGTCGGTACCGACTTGCTGGACATCGGTGATCGACTCATCGAGCTCGGGAAGGGTGGTCATCAGGTACGCGATAAATGTATCGAACTCGTTGCTGGGTGTCATAGGATGTCCGTATGAAAGGCGTCGACGATGGCATCGACACTGAGCGATGCGATAACCTGCTGGTGGCGGTTGAATGTCACGGATGGTACCGCCGAGACGGTCCCGATCCGTGCATGGGGGATGCCTGCCATGGCGGCAGAAAAAGCCGATTCGTGCACAGGAGCGATTTCGACCACAAAGCGGGTGGGGCTTTCGCTGTACAGACGCACCCACTCCGAATCGCTGTGCGCCGGCAGTGCATCGAGGTCGATATCGGCACCGAGGCGGCCAGCGAGTGCCATTTCGGCCACGGCGACGGCCAATCCACCTTCACTCAGATCGTGACAACCGCTGACGAGTCCCTGTTGGATGGCATGGTGGAGGGCCGTCAATGTGCGTGGTGCACGGGCGAGATCGACCTGCGGGATGCGCCATTCACTGCCGGGCACCGCACCGACGATACGACCGACATGCGCACCTGCCATCGCCGCATCGGTCATACCGACGATGTAGACGGCGTTGCCGGGAGTTTTGAAGTCGCTGGTCTGTGCCTGCCGGATGTCCTGGTGATACGCCATGGCCGAGATAAGCAGTGTACCGGGGATGGCCGTGCGTACGCCGTGGGCATTGCGGTATTCGTTGTTGAGCGAGTCTTTGCCCGAGATAAACGGGGTACCGTAGGCGACTGCTGCGTCGTGACAGCCCGCGGTTGCACGGGTGAGCGCGCCCATCCGATCAGCCTGCTTAGGATCGCCCCAGCAGAAGTTGTCGAGGATTGCGCATGCCTGCGGATCTGCGCCGACGGCAACGACGTTGCGGAGCGCTTCGTCGATCGACAGCAACGCCATCCAGTATGGGTCGTATTGACTGAGGTGTGGAGCCATACCGCAACCGATGGCAATCCCGGTCATCGTGTGCGGGTGAATCTGCAGGACCGCTGCGTCGCCCGGTCCGTCACTCTGGGCACCGATGAGTGGTTTGATAATCGAGCGACCTTGGATCTCGTGGTCGTAGCCGCGGATAATCTGCTCGCGGCTGGCGATGTTGGGGTGGCCTAGGAGCGCACTGATGACGACCGCATGCGCCTGTGGTTGCCATGCCGGTACCGGAGTCGTGTCTGCCTGCCAGGTGGCGGTCAGCGTGCGCTGGGGGCGCCCGTCATGGAGGAAGTGCATGTCGACATCGACGACACTGCGACCCTCGTAGGTGACCGTCAGACGTCCGCTCCCGTCGAAGGTGCCTACCGCAGTGGCTTCGACTTCTTCGGCGGCACACATGGACAGCAGGGCTGGCAGGTGTTGTGGCGGGACGGCCATGACGATGCGTTCTTGGGCTTCGGAAAGCCAAATTTCCCACGGTTGCAAGCCCGCATATTTGAGCGGGACGGTGGTCAGCTCGACCCGTGCACCGGTTTGTTCACCCATTTCGCCAATCGCCGATGACAGACCTCCTGCGCCGCAGTCGGTGATAGCGCTGTAGAGACGGGCGTCACGGGCTTGGATGACGATGTCGATAAGCTTCTTTTCGGTGATGGGATCGCCAATCTGGACCGCACTACCGGCTTCTTGGGCGGTCGTATGCGTCAATTCAATAGACGAAAACGTCGCACCGTGGATGCCATCGCGACCAGTACGTCCACCGAGGACCACGATTGCATCACCGGCCGAGACATTGCGCGGGTGACTGTTGCGTGGTGCAATCCCAACGGTGCCGCAGAAAACCAGCGGATTAGCAATATAGCCGGGGTCATAAAACACCGCGCCGTTGACAATGGGGACACCGATTTTGTTGCCGTAGTCTTGGACACCAGCAACCACGCCGTGCGCGACCTGGAGCGTGGGCAAGACGGTACCGCCATAGGTGCTCAAGTCTGCTGCGACCGGCCCGAAGCAAAAGACGTCGGTGGCTGCAATCGGTTTGGCCGAAACGCCGAGGACGTCGCGCAAGACACCACCCATCCCGGTATTGGCGCCACCGAACGGCTCGAGCGCCGATGGGTGGTTGTGTGTCTCGACCTTGAACGAGAGTTCCGTCTCATCGTCAAACGCCACAATGCCCGCGTTGTCGACGAATGCCGAGATGAGGGTCAGTTGGCGCAATTTGGGTGCGGTGACGTTGGTGGCGCGCATCAGGTGTGTTTTGATGAGGCTGTCGATGGTCGCACTGCTACCCAGTTCGAGCAGCGCCGGGTGTAGGTGCGCGACGTCGCTGGGGATCGTCGGTGCATCGCCAGCGTAGACCACGCGCCCTTTGAATGTTTTGTGCGAGCAATGCTCGCTCCAGGTCTGGGCAATCGTCTCGAGTTCGCCATCGGTGGGGTCACGGTCGACGCGCCGGAAGTAGGCTTGAATGGTGCGCATTTCGTCGAGATCGAGCGCCAATAATCCGGCGGTACTAGCATGCACCAAGCCTGCGTCATCGAGGGCCCGCAGTGGTACCGTCGCAATCAGACTGGGGCGTTGGACGGGTGCTGCGACAAGCTGCAGATAAAAAGCAATGCGTGTAGCAGAGTCGCCGACGCTGAATGTCTGACAAAGTTCAATCAGGTCGTTGTGCCGCGCGGGCGTGTCGCCAGTACGGGTGGGATAACGTCGCAGGGTGCGCACCGCTTCGACGGTTATGCCCAGATGACGAGCACCTGCGGCGATGCTTTCGGCTTCGTTATCAGTCACACCGGGTCGGTACGCAATTTCGTCGCTGGGGTGTGCGAGTTGATCGAGGCTGCCGCTGGCGAGATCATACCAAGAGGCCTGTTGGGTAATGGGATCTGCCAGCAACGTGGTTGCGAGGCGCTGGATGTCTGCGGAGTTCACAGTGCCGCGGAGCAGG
>JBFYTT010000082.1:0-3044 GCA_041300425.1 Roseiflexaceae bacterium | reverse complement strand
CTGAAAATCCGCGCCCCTTGCTCCATCGCAATACATTCAAGTGCATGAGGTTCTGACTTTAAACCTACCTCAAACCTGTAACCTCAAACCTGTAACCTACTCCGCTTACCACTCGGCGACGGAACCATCCTTGTGGCGCCAGATGGGGTTCTTCCAGTTGTGGCCTTCTTTGGCTTTGGCGCGCACGTATTCTTCGTTGATTTCGATGCCCAAGCCAGGGCCGGTGGGGATTTTGACCATGCCGTTGTCGTACTTGAACACGGTTGGATCGACGAGATAGTCGAGCAGATCATTGCCCTTGTTGTAGTGGATGCCCAGGCTCTGCTCTTGGATGGTGGCGTTGTGGCAGGTGGCGTCGATTTGCAGACAGGCCGCCAGCGCAATCGGCCCGAGCGGGCAATGTGGTGCCAAGGCGACGTCGTAGGCCTCGGCCATGGTAGCGATTTTTTTGCATTCGGTGATACCACCGGCATGTGACAAATCGGGCTGGATGACGTCGACCAAGCCCTCGGCCAAGATGCGCTTGAAGTCCCAGCGCGAGAACAAGCGCTCGCCCAAGGCGATCGGAATCGATGCGGTATTGACGATGTCGCGTAGCGCTTCGTAATTCTCAGACAAGACCGGCTCTTCGATGAACAACAATTGATGCGGCTCGAGCGCGCGGGCCAGGACCTTGGCCATCGGTCGATGGACACGACCATGGAAGTCCATGGCGAAGCTCACATCCGGCCCGACGGCCTCACGCACGGCGGCGGCACGCTCTGCAGCCAGATCGATTTTGCCGGGTGTGTCGAGGTACATTAATTCTTCAGTAGCATTCATCTTGAGTGCAGAAAAGCCTTGTGCCACGGCTTTTTTGGCGGATTCGGCAATATCCTGCGGGCGGTCCCCACCGATCCACGAATAGACGCGGATGGAGTGCCGTACTGCGCCACCCATCAACTGATAAATCGGCACGCCGTAGCGCTTGCCCTTGATATCCCACAATGCCTGGTCGATGCCGGCGATGGCACTCATCGCCAACGCGCCGCCGCGGTAGAACCCGCCACGGTACAAAACCTGCCAGATGTCTTCGATGTCGTTGGGGTCACGACCGATGAGATATTCGCTCAGCTCATTCACGGCGGCGGCAGTGGTCGCAGCGCGCCCCTCGACGATGGGTTCACCCCAGCCGCTGATGCCTTCGTCGGTGCTGATTTTGAGGAACAACCAACGCGGCGGGACGGTGAACAGCTCGATACCGGTGATTTTCATCGGGTACTCCTTGTAGCAACGGTGCTGTGTGTATTTTACACCGCATCACGCCAACAGCCCTCTGCTGCCTTGTTGCGCACACGTTTGCGCAGTCATTGACGTGCCCCGTAAAGACGGCGTACAATGGCGCAAGAGCACTGATTTAGACGCATGGGAGGTCGCATGACCACGCCACCACGCACCCGCCAAGAGATTCTCGATCTCACGCGTGAGACCACGTTGTACGAATGGACGTCGCAGAAAGCCATCAAACCGATGGTCATCGACCGCGCCGAGGGCATTTATCTGTGGGACGCAGACGGCAAGCGCTACATGGACTTCAATTCGCAGTTGATGTGTGTCAACATCGGACACGGCGATCAGCGCGTCATCGATGCAATCACCGCCCAACTCAAACAAATCGCGTATGTTGCGCCGACGGCGGCCACCACTGCCATCCGTGCCGAATTGGGCAAACTGCTCAAAGAGATAACCCCCGGCAATCTGTCCAAAGCGTTCTTTACCAACGGCGGCGCCGAGGCCAACGAAAACGCCATCAAAATCGCCCGCACCGTCACTGGTCGCCACAAAATCATTGTGCGCTACCGTTCATACCATGGCGCGACGGCCGGCGCCATCACCATGACCGGCGACCCGCGCCGTTGGGGCGCCGAGCCGGGCATCCCCGGTATCGTCCGTGCCCCTGATCCGTACCGCTATCGGTGCCGCTTCTGTGGCAGCAAAGACGGCTGCACGATGGACTGCCTCAACAGCATCGAAGACATCATTCAGTTCGAAGGGCCGCACACCGTGGCAGCCATCGTGGTCGAGTCTGTCGTTGGCACCAACGGCATCATCATCCCGCCCGAGGGCTACATGCAGGGTCTGCGGATGCTGTGCGACAAGTACGGCATCATGCTGATCTGCGACGAGGTAATGAGTGGCTTTGGTCGTACCGGCAAATGGTTCGCCGTCGACCATTGGAACGTCGTGCCCGACATCATGACCATGGCCAAAGGCCTGACCTCGGCATACGTGCCGCTCGGGGCAGCGGTCGTGAGCGATACGATTGCCGAATACTTCGAAGACAAACCCCTGATGGCCGGCTTGACCTACAACGCCCATTCGGTGGGCTGTGCCGCTGCAGTCGCCTGTATCAACGTCTACAAATCCGATAACTTGATCGAAAATGCCGCGCGCATGGGCGACATCTTGGCCGTCGAGCTCAACAAACTCAAGGCCAAGCA
This sequence comes from Roseiflexaceae bacterium, assembly GCA_041300425.1. Lineage (GTDB taxonomy): Bacteria > Chloroflexota > Chloroflexia > Chloroflexales > Roseiflexaceae > UBA965. The sequence goes on along the minus strand of JBFYTT010000082.1, from coordinate 564 downwards.
CCCGTCTATCGGCGACGTCCGGTCGATTGGGTTGTTTAGTATCGTCGAGCTGGTGAAAAATCGCGAGACGCGCGAAGCACTGACCCCCTACAACCCCAAACCGACCGAGCTCGGACCGATGCCGGCATTCAACGCCTTCTTGCGCGAACACGGCGTGTTCACGTTTGTGCGCTGGCATACGTTCTTCGTCAATCCGCCGCTGACCATCACCGAAGCGCAACTGCGCGAAGGTCTGGCCGTCATCGACAAAGCACTCGACATCGTCGATGCGTACGTCGCATAAGGAACTACCATGCAGGTCTACAAAAACTTCATCGGCGGCGAGTTCGTCGAATCAACGGGCAGCAAGCGCATCCTCAATACCAACCCCGCCGATACCCGTGACATCCTCGGCGAGGTCATTTTGTCGACCAAAGAAGAAGCAGCGACTGCCGTCGACGCAGCTGCCAAAGCCTTCAAAAGCTGGAAGCGCATGCCCGCCCCCAAGCGCGGCGCCATCGTCGCCAAAGCCGCCCAACTCATGGGCGAACGCCGCCAAGAAATCGCCCGCACCCTGACCCGCGA
>JBFYTT010000081.1:0-5129 GCA_041300425.1 Roseiflexaceae bacterium | reverse complement strand
CCGCGGGTGAGGATGTCGAGCGCGGTATGTGCCACACAATAATCGAGCGCGAGCCCTGCCAAAAAGACCGTCTCAGCCTGTTGGGCCGCGAGGTATGACGCGAGTGTCTGACCCGCGTGCGTCGCCCCGTTCCACGCACTGTAGCTGGTATCGTCGGCGCCATCCAACAAGACTTCCATCCCTTTGACAAAGGCAGTTGCACCCGCCGGGACGACCAGATCAGGGTGCAACGCCGCGCCTGCACTGCCCGCCACACAATGAACTGGCCAGGTAGTCGTATAGGTGGGAGTCTCGGCAAAGTGTGCACTCTCACGCGGGTGCCAATCTTGCGAGGTAAACACCGCCAGCCCGTGTGTGGCGGCACTTGCTACTAATTGATTGACCAGTGGCAGGATGACCGCCCCCTCGGCGACCGGCAGCTCGCCGAACCCCGGCATCCCCAGACGAATGCCCTCCGCCGGCGGCATGAAGCCACACTGGACATCGATCAGACCAAATACCGGCTGCGCCATGTCATCCTCGCTGTCGTTGTAATTGTACAAATGACACTATCTACAAACAATGATACGACCCTGTCTCTGAGATGTCAAATCAACTTAGTCGAAGCTGCGTGGTGAGCGTTCGAGGCGCGCGGCATTGAAGCAAAAGAGCCGGGCGGGCCGATGCGCACCGTCGCGTTGGTACTCGTTGGTCTCGTGAATCAGATCCAGGCTCAAGAATTTTTTGCGGAAGTTGCGCTTGTCCAGCGGCCGACACAAAATCGCCTCGTAGGCACTCTGGAGCTGTGTCAGCGTAAAGTAGACGGGCAGTAACGCATACACGGCATTGGTGTAATTGACCTTGCTCTTGAGCCGCTCGTGGGCATAGGCAATGATTTCGGCATGGTCGTAGGCGAGTTGGGGTAGAGCGTTAATAGGAAAAAACTCGGGCTGCTGCGTCTCGTTGCCCAAGGTCGGGATAATATCCAGCCCGAGGCCCATATAGGTGACCGAAACGCCATGCCCGCGTGGATCACCGGCTACCGTGTCGAACGTGTAGAGCTGCTCGACCAGACGCAACAACTGCTTTTCGATGCCCGCCTTGCCGCTCAAGATGCGTTCGTGCGACGACACGGTGGTCTCGCCAGCCACGATGTACCCGCCCGGTAACGCATACATCCCCTGGAACGGCTGATTGGCACGTTTGATGAGGAGCACCTGGAGTGCGTCGTTGGCCAACTGCATGACCACACTATCGACCATCAGAATGGGGGATTGGTAGGGATTCATCCGCGTGCCTCCGACCACTGCCAGACTGCCGTACTCAACAAATCCGACGGCATGCGCCAATCCCCGCGCGGGCTGAGCGCAACGCTCCCTACCTTGGGACCATCAGGCATGACCGAGCGCTTAAATTGACTGCCGGTGAAGCGCCGTACAAAGACTACCAGCCAACGTTCAATGGTCGCTGCGTCGTAGACGCCGGCAAACGCACGACACGCAAGTGCCAAAATCTTGGGCGGGGCATCGCCCCAGCGCACCAGGTGATAGAGAAAAAAGTCGTGGAGTTCGTATGGGCCGATGATGTCTTCGGTTTTTTGGCTGACATCACCCGTATGGGTCGAGGTCAACTCTGGCGAAATAGGAGTCGCTACAATGTCTGCCAGGATGGACTGTATCTGCGCGTCATACCCGGCCGCCATGTGTGTCACCAGGTGTTTGACCAGCGTCTTGGGGACCCCCGCATTGACGTGGTAATGACTCATGTGATCGCCGTTGAAGGTGCACCAGCCGAGGGCTATCTCGCTCAGGTCGCCCGTACCGAGCACCAAACCGCCGAAGCGGTTGGCCGAGTTGAACAAGATGCTCGTGCGCAGACGCGCCTGGACGTTTTCGTAGGTGATATCCTGCGTGACCCCGTCGTGCCCCAATGCGCGGAGCTCGGCACTGACCAAGCCGCCGATGGCGATGACCGTACACTGCACTCCAAAGGCCTGGGCCAACGCTACTGCATTCGACTGCGTACGTTCCGAAGACGTCTCGGCAGGCATCGTGTAACAGCGCAACAACCCTGCTACTTGCTTGCCGAGGATTGTCGCCGTGCGGATAGCCACCAAGAACGCCAGCGTCGAATCGAGGCCGCCCGACACTCCAAGATGAACAAACGGCGCTTTACTCGCCCTGAGACGCTGTGCGAGGCCATGCGCCTGGATGTCGATGATATGCGTGAGCCGCTCGTGGCGTTGCTGGGCATGCTCGGCAGTGGGCAAAAACGGATGGGCCACGACCGCGGGACGCGGCTCGGCTAGCAACGGTCGGGCGCCAGCAGACAGGTGGGTGTAGGTCAACGCATGGGTGCGATTGGTATCACGACTGCGGTCCATCAGGATGTGTTCGATGTCGAAATCAGTAACGAGCACCCGCTGATCAATGGAGAACGGTGGTCGTTCAGCCACAATGGAGCCCTGGCTGGCCATGATGTGGTGCCCACTCATGACGACGTCCATCGTCGATTCGGTCCAATCACAACCGGCATACACGTACCCCGCAACCAACTTGGCGCTCTGCATGCGCACCAAATCGCGGCGGTAGGCGGCTTTGCCGACGAGTTCGGGCGAGGCAGACGGGTTGACGATGATGAGGGCACCATTGTCGACGAGCGCATGGCTCGGTGCGGTGTTGACCCACAGATCCTCGCAGATTTCGATACCCACAGGCACCCCACCGATGTCAAACAGCAACTGGGTCCCAAATGGAACATCCTGCGTGCCGATGTGTACCGTCGTGTTTTGCTGTGTCCAACTGTGATACCAACGCTTTTCGTAGAATTCGCCGTAACTGGGCAGGTGCTGTTTGGGGACGATGCCGACAACGCGGCCATTCGCGACCCATGCGCTGACGTTGTAGATGCAGCCGGCGATTGCGAGCGGTAATCCGACGACCAGCGCGGTCTGGGTCGACGCAGTGCGTTGGGCGAGCTGTAACAACCCCGCGCAGGCTGCCTCTCGCAGGCCAGCCTGGAGCACCAAATCGCCCAATGCATAGCCCGTGAGAGACAATTCGGGGCAGACGAGGACGGCACATGCATCTGCGACGGCAGTATCGTACAGATCGGCAATCGCTGCGACATTGGCAGCGACGTCGGCCACGGTGACTGTTGGACAACCGCTCGCCACCCGCAGGTACGCTTCGTTCCATTGCTTTGTCATGACACACTCCAGCACTGGCATCTACCGCTTTATACTACACGAGAACGAGACCGTTGCCATAAGTAAGGACGAGCGCGATGTACGAACACCGACGTACCCGTGTCATTTTGCAACAGGCATTTGTGCATCGGATGGCACGCCACATTAGCGTGGCACTGCTCGGTATTGGTTTCGCGTGGGCCTTGGGAGCCGGGGGGTATCATTGGTTCGAAGATATGCCCTGGATAGACGCCTTCCTCAATGCAGCGATGATTTTGGGCGGCATGGGCCCGGTCGGTGTGATGCATACGAGCGCCGGCAAAATATTTGCAAGCTGTTATGCATTGTTTTCAGGCGTTTTTTTCATCGGCATTACGAGCATCGTGATGGCCCCCGTGGCACATCGCCTGCTCCACACGTTGCATGTCGACGACGCAGAATGAGTCCCTACTCCGCATCGGTGATATTCACAGCTGGTGTCATCAGGTGGAGCTGCGTGCGGTCAGCCGCGTCACAACAGTCCATCATCTGTGCGTACAGCTCAAGGCTGACAGCGGGAAGGACACCGTTTACATACCAGGGGATGAGTGTCACGGCGATAGCGGGCCGTTGGGCCGCGTGCAAAATCGCGCAGATCTGTTCGCCATCCGGATGCGTCGCAATCAGTGTGCGAAAGAGTACCCGCAGCTCGGGTGTGATGGGTACAAGGGGGTTGTCGTGCCGCTGCACGATCCGCCGTGCGATTCCGCCGGGAGAACTGCCAGCCCAGCCGGCAAAGACCGGCGCAGATTCATAGGGATCAGCGGGCGCGAGATCGACACTCCCTGGCGGCTGGTGTGCCTCCCAAAACGATTGGACATACGTCAGCGATTCGCACAGATTGAAATCAGCGCGATCGGTGCATGCCTGCAACCACTCGATGCCCGCAGCAGGGGTATGGGCAACATACCCAGGAGCAACGCGGATAAGCGTTGCCAGCAGTCTAAGAAAACGCCGATGGAGCACCGCCGACCGCGTCTGCCAGATGAGTGCCTGCCACTCGTATTGCATCGTCAGTAGGCAGTGTTCGCCGTAGTACTGGTGGAACGATTCGTCGGCGTGCGGCCAAAAAACACGCAGTGACTCGGGGTCGCGGCGGATGTGCACATCTGCCAAGACGCGCATCCTACTGCCCTTGCGCAAGCGATCATCCGCGAGGATGCGCACGAGGATGTCGACCGACAGCAACGGTAGCTCGCCCTCGCTGTAGTACGGCAAAAGCGTCAGGCAGATGTGCGGATTTTGGCGCAGATGGAGCTCCATCCGCACCGCTTGCGCATCGGGATGTTCTGCAATGCATCGTCGTACACACGCGCGTGCATCATTTGATGCACACCACTCCGTCTCTTCGTGCAGGGTCACCACACGTGCAACCACCGACGCAGACGGGCCCGTCAGCCACCGCTTGAGGAGGAGTTCTGCGTCGTTCTGTCGCATGGCACTGAGCGCATTGCGAAGCATCTGCGGCTCGATGGCGGCATCGAGACCGAGCAGGACCCACGTCGCGGCGTTGCGCACATAGGCGCGACAATCCGCCGTTGCCCCGCGCAACGCAGGCACAATCCGCTGGTCATTCATTGCAATCAACGCCTGCACAGCGGTCGACCGTATCTGGTCGTTGTGGTGCGCCAGATACGAGAGGATGGGTCGGATGGCACGCGGTTCAGCGAGTCGACCGAGTGCCTGCACCAGCACCGCCAAATGGGGATGATGGGGGTGCAGCTGTGCCTGTAGCACCGCACCATACCGCGTCAAACCCACCACCCCGATCAGCCGGACCGCGATAGCGTAGGCGGTGCTATCGGTCTGGGCGAGAAATCCCGCGAGCGCGTCGTCACCGTCTGGGTGCCCCTGCTCGGCCAAAATCACCGCCGTCTTGATGGCAATCATCTGATTGTCGTCGGCGAGGTGCGGTACCAAGAGC
>JBFYTT010000069.1:0-6033 GCA_041300425.1 Roseiflexaceae bacterium | reverse complement strand
ATACCAGAACTAATCAACAGTCCGCCGGGTTTGAGGGCTGCATACATATCATCTGCCAAAAACACCAACACTTTGGCAATCAGATTTGCGGCGATGACATCGCATTGCAACGATTCGGGGTTGACCGCGGTCCCGCTGGGCACGTCAGGTGCATCCCAGCTCAACCAATGCCCGAGGGAATTGCCTTTGCCCAGGCTGCCTTCGAATATCTTCATCGACCCAGCAACACCGTTGATGGCGGCGTTGGCGATGGTTGCCTCGACGGCAATGGGATCTGTGTCGATGGCAAGGATTTCTTTGGCACCGAGATGTGCAGCCACAATCGCCAAAATACCCGATCCACAGCCCAAGTCCATCACCCGCGTGTCGGGCGGCATGTATTCTTCGAGGAGTTGCGTGCACATCCGTGTGGTGGGGTGCAATCCCGTCCCGAATGCCATACCGGGATCGAGTTTGAGGATGATGTCGTTAGGCTGAGGCGCGTATTCGAGCCATGACGGCACAATAACGGAGCGCTTGCCAATCCGTTGGACGGTGTAATGCTTCTTCCACGCTTCAGCCCAGAGCTGCTCTTCGAGCTGCGTGACTTTGAGAGATCCGACCTTGCGTAACAGACTGAGGTGCCAGAGTGCTTGTTCGAGCTTTGCCCGGGCATCTTCGCTTTTGTGGTCTACGGGTATCCACGTACGCACGGTAACGGGGCGTTCGGTGTCATAACGGTAATCGGGACCGTCTGCGCCATGGATGACGGGCTGGTCGACAGCGACGCCGTTGTTGTAGCCGTATGAGGCCATCAGTTCACTCACCGATTCGACGGCTTCCGCCTCGACTTCGACGCTGCATTCGAGCCATGCCATGGATTTATGCCTTCCAGCGCGTACCTTGCGCACTATCTTCGAGTGTCACCCCGAGGTCAGCCAGACGATTACGGACCAAATCCGACAATTGGTATTGTTTTGCTTTGCGCAATTCAGCGCGTAGTTCTATCAAGAGTTCGATGAACGGCGCAGCCTCTGCGACTTTGCTTGGACCCGCTTCGAGGGTCAAACCGAGCACACCACACAACGCACGCAATTCGTGTTGGGCTGCGTCGAATGCACTGCCAGACACCCCTGCGTCACGGGCAACATTGATGTTGCGCGTCAACTCAAAGATCGTTGCGAGGGCAACCGATGTGTTCAAATCATCGTCCATGGCTGCAACAAAGGCGGGACGCGCCGCGCCCACGGCAGTGGTGAGGCGTGTCACCGCTTCACCATCGGTCACCGTCCCGGTCGCCGGAGCCAATCCGCCGCGGATGCGCTCGAGTTTACGCACTTGGTCTGCCACAATGTCGATGCCGTAGGCCAACGGATTGCGGTAGTAACTCGAGAGCACCACCAAGCGGAGGGCGTCGGCGGGATGATCAGCGAGAAATTCGCGGATGGAGACCACGTTCCCCAATGACTTGGACATTTTTTCGAGTTTGTATGTCCCGTCTTCAAGTTTGGTCTGGATTTGGAGCATCCCATTGTGTATCCAATGACGTGCAAACGTCTTGCCCGTCAGGCTTTCGCTCTGAGCAATTTCGTTTTCGTGATGCGGAAAAACCAGATCATTGCCGCCACCGTGGATGTCGATTTCTTCGCCCAAATGGTCCAGCGACATCGTAGAGCACTCGATGTGCCAGCCGGGTCGACCGCCGCCCCAGGGGCTTGGCCAGGCTGGTTCACCGGGTTTTGCGCCCTTCCAGAGGGCAAAATCCCCGGGATGTTCTTTGCGTGCATCCACATCGAAGCGTGTGCCCGACACCATCTCGGTCAAATTACGACCCGACAACCGGCCATAGTCGGCGTCTTTGGCGACGCGAAAATAGACGTCACCGTCGGCTGCGTATGCGTACCCTTTGGCGATGAGATTTTCGATGAATCCAATAATCTGTGGCATCGACTCGGTCACACGGGGGTAGACTGTTGCTGGCATGATGTGCAACGACTCGAGGTCCTCGCGGAATTCGTTCACGTAGCTCGTTGCTAACTCGACCGGGTCACGGCCGAGCGCATTGGCACGGTTGATGATTTTGTCGTCGACGTCCGTGAAGTTGACGACGTGCATCACCTGCAACCCGCGGAACTCAAGGTACCTGCGGAGCACATCGAATACCATGGCAGACATTGCATGGCCAATATGGGCACGATCGTAGACCGTCACACCACACACATACATCCGCACAAGGCCGGGCGTAATGGGGGTGAGTGGGTCTGTGTTGCGTGTCATTGTGTTATAAAGCTGAATTGTCAAGTGATCGATCCTTTCTCTTCTCGGGATCATGGTGGAGCAGATCGTCGGGGTGCTCGAGCTGCTTCCAAACGTCCGAGTGTAATGTATCAGGAAGCGCATGATGATGATGTGTATGGGCTGTCGTTAGCGCCGATAACTCATCAATACGCTGCTCCATTTCGAGCAAACGGTCGCGTAAATCACGCAACATTTCACCTTCGGGGTCGGGGAGTTCTTCGACGCGGCGTGATTCACCGGTGAGCGGATCACGCGTCGCTACGACCCGGGCTGGGATACCAATCGCCGTGCTGTGTGCAGGGACATCCTTGACCACCACTGCGCCACCCCCAATCCTGGCACCGCTCCCGATGGTAATCGCCCCGAGCACACTTGCTCCGACGCCGACAATCACATTGTCCTCGAGCGTTGGGTGACGTTTGCCGAGTTGCTTGCCGGTACCACCGAGTGTCACTCCTTGGTAAAGCATCACGTTGTTGCCGATTTCGGCTGTTTCACCTATCACGGTCCCCATACCATGATCAATGAAAAATCCGCTCCCAATCGTCGCGCCGGGATGTATTTCGATACCGGTCAAAAATCGAGACCATTGCGACAAAAATCGGGGCAAAAAGGGCACACGTACACGCCAGAGAGCATTCGCTATCCGATGATTGACAATCGCATGTAATCCAGGGTAGAGCAGCACCTCGGCGAGACTCGCCGCCGCCGGATCATTACGAAAGATGGCTGCGATGTCCGCACGCACGGACGCGATAAATCGACCCATCAGGCATCCGTCGCCGATGAAGACGCAGATGGTGTTGGCGCGGCTGGTGCGGTTGGTGTAGCAACAGGCGCAGGTGTCGCGGGCGCGGCAGCGGGCGCATCGGTCGCTGGAGTTGGTGTCGCAGCGACAGCAGCGGGCGCTTCGGATGAAGTCTCTGTGCCTTTGTGGGCCCGATAATCGTTGATGTGCCAACCGGCACCCTTGAACACCACGCCCGTAGGCTGGATGACACGTCGAACGGTATTTTGACAGGTAGGACAACTGCGGAGCGGTTCATCGTTGAACGATTGATATTTCTCGAACTGCACCTGACAGGTGTCACACGCATATACGTACGTCGGCATGCCAATCCCCCAATGTAGACAGAAAAGAACGCATAGATACAGCGTTAATGCCATTGTAATCTAACCACGTCTTCAGGGCAACAGCGCTGCCAACGCCCCGCGCATGCAAGTGCCATTTTCGTCCGTGCCAACCCCAGGCGCATCAATAACCGGTGCACCATGCCAATCTGCACAGGCCTTGAACATCTGCGCGAGGCGTGTAGCGGTCCCTTTGTCGAGGATATACCCATCTTCGAAGTGCAGTGCGCGGATACCGAACACGCCTGCACGACGCTCTACCTTGCAGTCAACTCTGCCGATAATGGCATCTTCGTGCAAGATAGGCAGCGTAAAGTACCCATATCTGCGTTTGTGCGCAGGGGTATAGCACTCAATCCGGTAATCGAATCCAAATACATCCAACGCACGTTTGCGGTCCCACACCAACGGATCGAAGGGCGACAGCAGCGTCGTATGTGTGGGTTTGCGGATACGTGCAGGGAGCGCCTGTGCAACTGTCGCATCCATGTATGCATCCCCTGCAAGTCCTTCTATTGTCACCGGAACGAGTTCATTGCGGGCACACAATGCATCGATGTGCCGATGGAGTGCCGTTTGCATACGGTAATAATCACCCAACCAGCGTGGATGGACGACCCCGAGTTTGCGTGCAGTCGAACGAATCTGGTACGTAGCCGTTTCTTCGCTGCCGGGCATGTGTTCCTCATCCCAATCGGGCCGGACAGCGTCGGTTCGGGCATAGACCCGCCGAAAACCTTCACGACGCGCAATCATCACATCGCCGCACGCGAACAACGCTTCGAGGAGCTGTTTCTCGTGGGACCAATCCCACCACTCACCGCGTATCCCGGTGGGTCGTACAAAACTGTCCGCACGGACACTGCCACGCTGCTGCAGGTGGTCCAGCATTGCGTCTGCCGCCTGCCGATGTTGGTCGAGATACGCCCGTGCCCAACGGATTTTGGTGGAACGCACATCGTCGGCGATGAGCCGGCGATGATGCGGGAACCAGTCGCGTGGCGCCATGCAGGCTTCGTGGGTCCAACACTCAAAGACATCACCGTTTGTCAGTAGTGTATCGAGCCATTCGGTTGGGTACGCCCCGTGACGACTCCAAAGGACGAAGTAATGGCTCCGGTTGACAACCGATAGGGTATCAATTTGCAGCATCCCCATTCGTTCGACACTCTGCATAAGGTCACCTGCCGCGTGCGCAGGGCGCAGACGATCGAGTCCCTGGGCACGAATCATGAGGCGACGGACCTGCGCCATAGTCAAGAGTAGGGACATGATTGGTCGCCTCCCAACCTGCAAATGTATGTACAACCCTCGGTGAGAAAACGATGAAAACAGCGCTCAATGCGGACAATCGGGCGTTCAAACCAAGCATTTGTACGGTGAACATACTATAATGATAGCCAGATGGTAACAGAATAAGGAAAGCAGTATGCGAAATCCCAAACCACGTGGTCGCGCGGTTCAAAGCGCCGCACCTGTCGCTCGATTGCGTAATTTCTATGTCGCTTTTGCGGTCATTGCGGTGCTTATTGTCATTGGTGTCGTCTACAACGTCTACGGCAGCACCGCCGAACCGGTCAAAAAAATCGAGGCCACCATCCCTGCACCCCGTGTTGGCGATATCCCAATCGGCAAAACAGACGATGGTCGCTACTACATTGGCAAGCCAGACGCAGCAGTGACTGTTGTTGAGTACGCAGATTACCAGTGTCCAGGTTGTGCGTTTTATGCAAACTCTCTGTCCGCAGCGTTTGAAAAGGAATTCATCGCGACCGGCGATGTACGCCTTATCTTCCAAGACTTCCCGCTTGGTATGCACGTCAACGCGGTACATGCTGCAGTCGCTGCGCGCTGCGCGGGCGATCAGAGCGTAGACGCATTTTGGCAGTACAACAGCCTGCTGTTTATCAATCAAACACAGTGGAGTGATCTCGAAACAGCGGCATTCAAACAACAGACGGTAGCTTATGCAGGACAACTCGGCCTCGACACAACGGCATTTACGGCATGTATTGCGTTGCCTGAGAACGAACGAACGGTCCGCGATTTCCAGAAGAAGTCTAACGGGCTCGGGCTACCAGGCACACCATCTTTCGCTGTACAAGGCAAAATTGTGGATGCAAGCAGTGCCAAAAGTGTCGATGATATCGATGCATTGGTGCGTGCGGCAGTCAATACTGCACTCGGCAAATAATCACATCAACGGGCATACTGCATAGCAATGCGGTGTGCCCGTTTTCTTGCGTCAAACATAATTGACATGCAACCCGTTCAACCGTTATACTCAGTATTTAGTACAGCGTTCAGATGAGTCGGCCTACCCGACACGGAGGCAAAAATATCGTGCGTAATCGCGAAGTAGCCCCAATGATTTTAATCCTCCTGCTGACCATCGTGTGTTCCTGGATTACGTTTGCTCCAGAAGACACATGGCTCGGTCGAGATGTGAGCGTGCGCCTCGGGCTTGACTTGCAGGGCGGCACACAAGTATTGATGAAGGCAGATGGTGTCAACGACCAAGAGGTGATGCGCACTGCAGCAACAGTCATCGAACGCCGCGTCAACGGTCTCGGTGTGAGCGAAGCAATTGTCCAGCTTTCGGGTGACAATCGCATCATCGTCGAG
>JBFYTT010000064.1:0-2599 GCA_041300425.1 Roseiflexaceae bacterium | reverse complement strand
CGCGTACAGCAACCGACTAGCGTCGGCCATCTGCCCCATCGTGCCACGGAGCAACGAAAACCGGGAGGCACTTGGTGCGTCGCGCCCGCCCAGCATCGCAATTGTGCGCGTGTGAGTGCGTCACATGCCCGCTGCGCCTGCGAGTTCGTCCATCACCCCGTGTTGCATGATGTGCTGCAAAAGCGCCATGGCTTCGTCGATGGGCATCGGCTCAGCCTGCTGATGCCAATGTGCCATCACCCCAATCATTGCCGACAACATGTACTCAACGACCAACGCACGGCGCGCCTGATCAGCCGGTGGGGCGTCACCAAACATGGCCAGAATGGTCGGGGTTATTTGCTTTTTGAGTTTGATTGCAAACGCCGGATCACCACGTTCACCGAGCAGCACCGCGTAGTAGCGGGCATTGCGCGCATACCACTCCCAAAACTGCGCCACCGGCATACCGATAGCGCCACCTGGTCCGTCGAACGGCGGCAATGTGTCTAGGGTTGGGATAATGCTGACCTCGATGGCTTCGAGCACCGCGTGTACGTCACGGAAGTATTCGTAGAATGTGCTCCGGTTGTACCCTGCCCGCTGCACCACGTCTCGGACCGTGATCTGGCTGATGGGGCGTAGGCAGTAGAGCTGCCAAAAGGCATCTATCAGGTTCTGCTTCGTCTGTGCCGTGATGTCGTGGCGCTTGTTCATCGCTGTTCCTCACAAATCCTACATCCGGCCGGTCACTGTTGGTTGATGTACGTCCACACACTCGCTATAGTCAAATCATACAACACGGTGTTGGATTTGGCCATATGGAGGTGTGTGATGGTGACGATTTTGTGTGCCGGGTCGCGGGGCGACTTCCAGCCGTATATTGCCTTGGCACAGGAGCTCCAGGCGCAGGGGATGGCGGTGCGCATCGCTGGCAATCATAGTTTTGCGGGATTTGTGCAGGGGTACGGTGTCGACTTCGTTGGAATCACTGCCGACATCTCGACTATGAACGTCGACCCCAAGCTGCTCCGCGAGGCGGGCAATGCGGACAACCCGCTCAAGATGCTGCTGGCCTTCAACAAGATGAAGGAATACGGCATTTACATGGTCAGCGATTTCTTTGCGGCGTGCGAGGGCAGCGATATCATCCTGTACCACCCGGGCTGTACGATTGGCTACTATGCAGCGCAGCTGTATGGAATCCCCGCAGTGCTAGCTAGTCCGTTCCCGATGCACCGCACCAGCGCACATCCGTCGGTGGTGTTGTACGGGCAGGTATCGGCCAACCGATTGACCATCCCGTTGAGTTATAGCCTCATCCAAGCGATGTTGTGGATGGCCAGCAAGGATTCGATCAAGGGGTTTTGGAAGCAACGCTACGGGCAGTTGCCGGCGAACTTTGGTGTGCCGTTCGAACGACACAACAACGCCCGCCAGCCCGCCCTTGTCTCGTGTAGCAATCATGTGTTTGCACGACCGACCGATTGGAACGCCCACATCCACCAGCACGGCTATTGGGAAGTACACGAGCTTGAAGCATACACCCCAAGCCCGACGTTGGCGGCGTTCCTCGACCACCCTGACGCGCCCATCTACGTCGGCTTCGGCAGTATGACCGGCATCAATCAGTACCCGGGCCTGGCCGAGCTGGTGGTAGCGGCAATCGTGCAGAGCGGGCGCCGGGCGATTATCCACGGCATCGGGCAGCACCTCGCTTTGCCAGAGTCGATCCTGCGGGTGGATTCTGTCCCACATTCATGGCTCTTCCCGCGCATGTCAGCAGTGGTTCACCACGGTGGCGCAGGGACGACGGCGGCGGGCTTGCGTGCGGGAGTACCCAACATCGTCGTGCCCTTTGCCAACGACCAATTTGCCTGGGGGCATCGAATCCATGACCTAGGCGTCGGGCCAGCCCCTATCCCGCGCAAACGGTTGACCGTCGCCAAACTGGCTGCGGCGATCAAACAGACGACCAATCCACAGATGCGCGCAGCCGCAGCCCGCTTGGGCGAACAGATTGCCGTAGAACGTGGGGCTGCCCGCTGTGCCGAGGTAGTGGCGCAGCTGGGAGCGGGGCGCAACACATGAGCCTGAACACTGCCTGGCGCACCACGTTTTGGCGCATATACATCGGTCAAGCGCTGTCGATTATCAGCTCGAGTGCGGTACAGTTCGCCATTATCTGGTGGATCACGGTCGAGACTGGGTCGGCGTTGGCGTTGACCATCGCCAGCATCGTCGGGCTCTTGCCGCAAGCGTTGATTGGGATGGTTGCCGGGGTCTGGATCGACCGCTACCCGCGCAAACGCATCATCATGCTGGCAGATGGCTTGACTGCAGGTGCAAGTCTGGTTCTGGCGCTCTGCTTTGTCGGCGGGTACGCGTCGTTGACGGTCGTCTACGTGGCTTTGTTTGTGCGAGCACTGGGCGACACGTTCCACAAACCGGCCATGCAGGCCGCCATGCCTCTCATTGTGCCATCCGAAGAACTCACCCGGGTCGGCGGGTTGATGCAACTGGTCAGCTCGGCCGGTACCATGCTCGGGCCGATGCTCGGCGCATTGCTGATGAGTCAACTCCGCATCGAGGCAGTGCTGCTGGTTGATGTCATCGGAGC
>JBFYTT010000038.1:0-8664 GCA_041300425.1 Roseiflexaceae bacterium | reverse complement strand
CAATATGCCCTGCCGTTGTCGGATGGGCAACGGCAATCCCATTGGCAGCATTGATGAGCGCGCAGATGACTCCTGCAGGTGTTTTGGTGCTGCCATCGGTGCCATCGATGCCGAGGTGTTGCAAAATTGTTTCGATACTGATGGTCGTTGTTTCGGCCGGGAACAGCGCAGTGACGGTCAGACCGTCGCTACTGGTAGCGGTGAATCCAGGCAATATCGTTGAACGCGTGCGTAGTTCGCGGTGGAGCGTGAGGCGTATGCTATCTGGGGCGGACAATATGCCGGCTTTTTCGAGCAAGATGAGCTTGTCGTAGTCACGTTGAATTGCATCGAAACTTTTGATACTCCCGATACCGGTCAGTGCAATCATGTCGAGCGCAGCATTGCTGGTCGCACGCAAGAGCTCGATTTGGTCTGCACCGTCGATGAGGGCATAACAGACATGCGGATCTATGCGCATGGTGATTGTGCCGAGGCTCGGGGAAATCGTGGTCATGCTCATTGGTTGTGTGCTCCGTGTAAACATACTTTAAAGGACGTGTTCGTATCATGTCTGTCGTCAAAAGCGCAACACATACAGAGTTGATACTACTCGCTGTATGCGTCCCATGATATGGAAGGCAAATAGTAACGCACGTCCGTATCGGGAGTACTATACTGTAAATGAAATGCAGACGCAACTTCAGTAATATTGTGATTTCATAAGGTATTTATGGTACGGTGTTTTGCGTTATACATGCGAGCACAACGCTCACCCGAAAGAGCAAAGCACAACTGTACAGAAACGGTGCAGAATGGTATACATGCGCCAACCCGATAGCGTACCGAATGGCAACGCCCGTACAGTGCGGATAGACAGCGATAATCATCCAGATTATTGCCTAGATGTTTTTTTTGGTTTACAGTGCTCAGAGATAGGCGTCTCAGCGGGGCACAGAGATGCACGTGCGGGTACAATAGAGCAAATGGAGACAAGAGGTAGCACAGATGACCAATGATGTTGTTCCGGAGCGTGAGCAAATCGGCATACTCGAGTTTGTCCGTGACCCGCTCTATCCGTATCCGTTCAAAGTAGCGGTGGCGCCGCATTTTTGGATGACCGAGCAGACCGGCGTACTGGCCGCTGCCATGGAGGCGTATTATCACGGCGAAATGCCCACACCGACGCATCGGGAAGCGCTCAAAACCTATTTGCGTCAATTTGTCGAACGGGCGATTTTGTTGCCAGGGACAAAGCGTGAGCCGTTGCTGACCGAAATCGGCACACTGCGCACGCAACGCGAGTTCGAGCGCTTTGCTGACGAATTGGCAGCGATCGGGATCGAGGCGTTTTAGGGGTATTTGTCGACCAGATAGCGTGCCACATTTGACAGTGCTATCTGCGGTAGCGTATGATGTCAACGGTATGAATGTCGGGGCGTAGCGCAGCCTGGTAGCGCACATGAATGGGGTTCATGAGGTCGGAGGTTCAAATCCTCTCGCCCCGACCACAAGCTCGATTGGGCAACAAAACGCCGACCTGGGTCGGCGTTTTGTGTACCCTGAGTTTTTGCGAGGCATTATGGTACGACGAATTGTAGTAATGATGATGGTTGTGGTACTGGCATTGAGTGTGCGTCTGACACCCAGCCATGCTCAGGAGTCGACCGCGCAGTGCTTTGTCGAGACAGGTTTTTGTATTGACGGTCGTATCCGCGA
The DNA here is from genome assembly GCA_041300425.1 of Roseiflexaceae bacterium. Lineage (GTDB taxonomy): Bacteria > Chloroflexota > Chloroflexia > Chloroflexales > Roseiflexaceae > UBA965. The sequence goes on along the minus strand of JBFYTT010000038.1, from coordinate 6,966 downwards.
GTACTGGGCCGCGCAGGGGGGATTGCGTGTCTTTGGGTACCCAATCGGCCCGCAGGCGACCATGCGTATCGAAGGCAAGACGCTGACGGTACAACCGTTCGAACGCAACAGACTCGAGCTCCATCCACAAAATGCCCGGCCATACGACGTGTTGCTTGGGCGACTCGGGGCAGATCGATTGGCACAGCAAGGGCGTGATTGGTATGCGTTCCCCAAATCTGCTACTGCGGATTGCAAGACATTTGCGCAGACGCAGCACGCCGTCTGTGGACGCATCTGGCAGGTGTGGCGCCAATACGGGCTCGAAATCGATGGTCAGAGTGGTATCAGCGAGGCCGAGAGTTTGGCGCTGTTTGGATTGCCCTTATCGGGCGTGCAGACCGAGCGTATGAGCGACGGCAAAGAATATCAGGTGCAGTGGTTTGAGCGGGCGCGCTTTGAGCTGCACCCCGACAATGCAGCGCCATACGATGTGTTGTTTGGGTTATTGGGCAACGAGACGCGTGATTTTGTGCCGGCGACGGCTCCGACGGACTTGCCGATTTTGGGTACGGCGAGCGGGACCGTGGGTGAGGCTATCCGTGTCTTGGCGCCGCGCGCAGCAGTGAACGGCTACAGCTATGACGACGTCAAAAACATCGTCGAAGCATACCAGCGGGTCGGCGATAGTGTCGGTGTTGACTGGTTCCTCGCGATTGCACAGATGGCGCATGAGACGGGGTACCTGACCAGTTATTGGTCTGCCCGCCCGCAGCGCAATCCTGCCGGATTGGGCGTCGAGGGTAGGAGTTCGGTGACTGATCCCGGACAACCGGGCTGGGTCTACAACACGCAACGCAACATGTGGGAGAAAGGGCTGAGCTTTGCATCGTGGGAAGAAGATGCAATCCCGGCACATATCGGACGAATGCTGGCCTATGCGTTGAAGGATGAACAGGCAACGCCCACGCAGAAGGCAATGATTGATCGTGCATTGGCCATTCGGCCGCTGCCGGAACATTTGCGTGGTATTGCGCCGACCATTGTTGGTTTCAACGGGCGCTGGGCGTTCCCCGGGACCACCTACGGCCAGCGTATTTTGGAAGTCATGCTGAAACTGCGTGCCGTCCCGTAGCAGAACCTGATACCGGACTGTGGTGTGTATTGCATTGCTGATGATTCGATGATATGATGCAATACACATTTACTACACACATACGTATTCTCGCAGAGACAGGCGAAAAGGAGCTGATGATGGGCGATATGAGTCTCATTACAGCATATGAGCAGTTGCACGAAGCATCTGCGAATGGGAATCATGCGGTGGTGATACGGACCGCACGCCATGTGTTGCTGTACTTCCCACATATCATCAAGACCAAGCTTTGTCTGTGCGAAAGTCTGCTTGCGGTGAATGAGCTGACCGAAGCGGACGAATTGTATCGTGATGTCTTGCGAACCGATCCTGAGAACATCGACGCCTACGTCGGGTTGAGCATTATTGCAGAGCGTAGCGGTGATTTGACGGCTGCTGCAGGCCATCTCGAACACGCCATAGAGATGCGACCCGAGGTGGTTGATGTCCGTACCCGGTTGGTGAATATGTATCGCCGGGCGTCGCGTCATGATGTGTATTTGCAGCTGAGCCGGATCGGCTTGGCGCGTTTGTTCGTCAAGGGGAGCATGTTCGAGCAGGCGATAAGCGAATTTCGGAGTTTGCAAGCACTGCACCCCACACGAATCGATATTTCGATTGCCCTTGCCGAGACACTCTGGCGCAACGGCGATGAGCGTGAAAGCTACGAAATCAGCCAGGCGTTATTGGCACACGAGCCAGATCTCTTGAAAGCGAATTACTTCGTCGCGCGCTATCAGGCAGGCCGTGACAGTGCGACGAGCCAACAGATGTGGATGCATGCGCAGGCATTTGACCCATTCTTTGATGTGGCTCGAGAGTTGTTCGGACACGCGACCTTGCCCTCGGCAGCATCGTGGATTTTGCCGGAGTTACCCATAGATGCGGTCTCGGCCAAAGCAATGGCGCGCATGAGCAGGCATATCGAATCGAAAGAAGTCTTGTTCCCTGCGATTGTCGAAATGGACCATGTGGCAGTGCTCGAGCAGATGCGATCAGAGCCGCGCCATGGTATCTATGCGCGAACGGACGACTGTGCGTGCATGGGAGAATCCGGATTTGTGGATACCGCGATTGAATCGGTTGATGATCACGACACTCCGGTCGACGTGACCGCACCGAGTTTGTTGGCAGGTATGCTCGAGCAATCGCCTGCGCCGCATGTGCATGCCGAAGATATCGCGACCAATGCGTTGCCCCATGTACCGAGTCACGATTTGACCATGGAGATGGTGCAAGGGGGTCGGGTCACCACTCCGGTCGCGCCGGAACTGAGTGAAGTCATCACCGAGACGGTCCAATCCTCTCAACAAATCGGTGGGAGCCGTGGGATGCCGTTTTTGGTGCATCAGCCAATCGATGACGACGACCGGTTCTTGGCGAACGTCCTCGGCACAGGAGACAAGGGTACCGAGTCGGCGGAACAGCGCAGTGGTGAACCAGTCATTGCAGCGCTATCAGAATTGGCGCCACTCAAAATTACCATCAACACGACACAATTGCAGACGATATCTTCGTTGGATGATTTGTATGCGTTATTGGCACGGCTCGAAATCAGTCATACGCCATCACCGACCGAAGATCTGCGTGAAGTAGTTGCACGGATTTTGGGGGGTGGGTTTGCTGACGCAAAAAAAGTCACCCCGGTCCCTGACCCGCGCTTTACGCGGCAGGCATCACATGCGGCAGCGGCAACATTGGACACCCTGATGGACCGTACCAAAGGGGAACGACCACAAGTACAAACGCGTGCGGCCAAAAATCAAACAACGTCGTCTGCCAAGACGGCCCAGCCCGCTGCATCTGTGCCTGTCGCAGAGCCGGCTGCAGATCCGCTGTTGGCGGACTTGTTTTTGTCGTCGCGATCGGCCGAGATGCCCGTGAGTGTATCGGCGGCGTTGCCACGTGCAGGGAGCGCGCAGCGTAGCGCTGAGGTGGCCGCGCAACCCGCAGCGGTCGTTGAGCGGCCGCAGGACCATGCGATGCTCCAGTCATTGTTGGTGAGTCAGCCCAGCGCTGCGCCTGCTATCGAGTTGCCGGGGAGCCAGACGGGGTATGATCGGTTCAATGGCGGTGAGATGCACAGCACCGGTGGTGGGGTTGCATTTGATATGAGTAATTTGGCGGTGAGCCAAGGAATGCGGCTGCATGATTTCCCCGAGACCGGGAGTCGGCCGGCGATAGACGGCAATGATATTTTGCGTGACGTGGGTGTGACGACGGGTGAGTTGAGTCGTGCCGCAGCCCTGCCGCCCACAGCCGTGGCGGACAGTGCGCCTGTTGCAGCGCAACCCAATCCACCGATGAGTACACCCAAGTCTGCACCAGCGGCTGCACACCAGCCGCCCATACAGACCAATAAGCCGCAGACCAACGGCACACGCACAGCGCAAATGAACGAGTATTTGCGGGCACTACAAGACGACCCCGAAAACGCCGTGTTGCGGTTGTCGGTCGCACGTGCCGCAACGCCGAGTGGGATGTTTGAGACCGCCATGGTGCAGTATCGGCATCTTATCCGGACGACGATGCTGCTCGACGATGTGATCGCTGATCTGCGTGATATCTTGGCAGAAGAACCTGACGGGCAAAAGCGCCGTGAGTGTAGTCGGTTGTTGGGCAACGCGTATGCGCGCCAAGGCCGTGTCCAAGAGGCGGTAGAGGCCTATCGGATGACAAACCTGAGTGGACCACCGCCGTCGCTTTGATGCATGACTCAATGACCCCCGGTGCACCTGCACCGGGGGTTCTTTCTGTGTACCGAGGAGCTGAAGGGTGGTATGATACATAGTGGAAAAGGAATTGCAGTAAGGAGTCACTTCGTGGAGCGTTCACTCATCATTTTGAAGCCAGATGCCGTACAGCGTGGTCTGGTTAGCGCCATTTTGGGTCGTCTCGAGCAGCGTGGTCTGCAAATCGTCGGGCTCAAGCTGATGCGCGTCACCGAAGACTTGGCCCGCAAGCACTATGCAGAGCACGACGGCAAGCCGTTTTTTGCAGGATTGATTGAGTACATCACGTCAGGACCGGTCGTGGTTATCAACGTCAAGGGCAAGAATGTCATCGAGACGGTGCGCACGATGGTCGGTGCGACCAATCCGGTGAAGGCAGCTCCGGGCACCATTCGTGGTGATTACGGCCTCGAAATCGGCCGAAACTTGATCCATGCATCCGATAGCCCCGAGAGCGGCGAGCGCGAGACGGCTATTTTCTTTGCGGCGAATGAGTTGTTCACCGTCGAGCGTAGCGTGGACCGCTGGATCTACGAGTAAACGAGCATGAAAATTGCGATTATCGGTTTGGCCAATAGTGGCAAAACCACGGTTTTCAATGCACTGACCCGTGGCACTGTCGAGACGGCAGCGTTCAGTTCGGGTCAGCTCGAGCCGAATGTCGCGACCGTCAAGGTGCCCGATGGGCGCCTTGACCGTTTAGCGACGATGTTCAAACCACGCAAACTGACTCCGGCCGATGTGCAGTACGTCGACGTTGGTGGGATGAGTGGCAGTAGCAACCGGAGCGGTTTGCCGCCGGCGTTGCTGAACTTCATTAGCAGTGCCGATGCGTTGTTGCATGTGGTGCGTGCGTTCGAAGACAACGCGGTACCGCACCCTGATGGCAGCGTCGACTTTCGACGGGACATCGAGTCGGTCGACTTGGAATTGACCTTCTCGGACTTGGCGATTATCGAAAAGCGGCTGACCAAGCTGAATGCCGAAATCAACAAGATGGCTGGCCGTGAGCGTGAGCAGCGGACCATCGAAAAAGACGCGCTGACGCGCTTGCAGACGGCCCTCGAGGCAGGTCAGCATGTGCGCGACGTGGCGTTGACCGAAGAAGAGTCGCGGTTGTTGCGGGGCTATCAGTTCCTCACGGCCAAGCCCATTCTGCAGGTCATCAATGTCGGTGACGACGCTATCACTGCGACACTCGAGGTGCAATATACCCATGCTGAGAGTGCGGTGGCGGTGATCTCGGGCAAGATTGAGGCAGAATTGGCGATTATGTCGGACGAGGATGCCACGGTCTTCATGGAAGACTTGGGCATCAAAGAACCGGCACGCAATCGTGTCATCAATTTGTCGTATGACCTGCTCGGATTGATGAGCTTCTTGACTGCTGGCGACGACGAATGCCGGGCCTGGACGATCCGCAAGAATACACCGGCAGCCGAGGCCGCGGGTGCGATTCACTCGGATATCCAGCGCGGCTTTATCCGGGCCGAAGTGGTTGCGTTCGACGATTTGATGAAGGCGGGAGATATGGTCGCGGCCAAAAAAGCCGGTACGGTGCGCCTCGAAGGCAAACTGTATATCGTCAAAGACGGCGATATCTGCCACTTCTTGTTCAACGTGTAGTCACCACCCCACGGCGTGCCGTACCACCCCACGGCGTGCCGTGGGGTTTTTGATTGCCCCACGGCATGTACCACCCCACGGCGTGCCGTGGGGTTATTGGTTTTTTCATGGCGTGCCGAGAAGCTGTAGAATAGTGCATATGAATGCATTGCGACGGGCTCTCCGCCTAGACGAAATAGGGTTGTTACTCCTGGTGATGCTGGTATACGCAGTAGGGTATATCCAGTTGACATTGACCACGGGGAGTGCCGAACTCGTGCCGACGGCACGAGGAGTTTTGCGCATCTTGTGGCCGTCGATGGCACCGTTATTGTGTTTTTTGGTGTTGTCGCTGCTCACGCATCGCTACCAACCACGGGTGGATCAGTTATTGTTGCCGATGACGGCGTTCTTGAGTGGGATGGGGTTGTTGATGAGTGCCCGGCTCGATCCGAGCTTGGCTATCCTTTACCCTGACACCTACCCCAATATCGATGTGCGGCAGGCAATCTGGATAACCGTGGGCTGTGTGCTCTATGGTGCCATCGTGCTGGTGCCGTGGGATGGTCTGTTGCGCGCACGGACACGCATGACGTTGTTCGATTGGTTGGCACACTATCGCTATGCCTGGTTGTCGATTGGATTGTTGCTGATTGTGGCAACGTTTGTGTTTGGGTCTGATCCCAACAACAGTGGTGTACGGGCATGGTTGACGATTGGTCCATTGACCTTTCAGCCGTCAGAGTTGCTCAAGATCTTATTGGTGATTTTTTTGGCGTCATATCTCGAAGAGTATCGTAGCCAAATCGACGGCGGTATGCGGATTTGGGGCATCCCGTTACCGGCGCTGTCGGCATTGGTGCCGTTGCTGGTGATGTGGGGTATGGCGATGTTGTTGATTGTGTTGCAGCGCGACCTGGGCGCGGCGTTGATGTTGTTTAGCGTGTTTTTGGCGATGATCTATGTGGCGACGGGTCGTGGCTTGTATGCGCTGGGTGGGGTGCTAGCCTTTGTGGTAGGGGCGGTAGTGTTGTACCGGTTGTTGCCGATTGTCCAGCTCCGGGTCGGATTGTGGTTGGACCCGTGGACCCAAGAACGAGGCTATCAGTCGATCCAGGCGATTTTTGCATTTGCATCGGGGGGCATCCTCGGGAGTGGGATTGGCCAAGGGATGCCTGGGATTGTGCCCGCCGCACACACAGACTACGTCTTTGCGTCGATCGGCGAAGAACTCGGATTGCTGGGGGCGGTGGGGGTGTTGTTGGTCTATTTGTTGGTGGCAGTCCGTGGGTATGGCATCGCGTTGCGCTTGACGGGTCAGTTCTCGACCTTTGCGCAGTTGTTGGCGGTGGGTTGCACGACGATTCTGGTGGTGCAGGCGTTCATCATTATCGGTGGCAATGTGCGCTTGATTCCGCTGACAGGGATAACGTTGCCGTTTGTGTCGTATGGTGGCTCGGCGGTGCTGATGAACTTCGTGGTGATGGCATTGATGGCGCGGGTATCGGTGTTGCA
>JBFYTT010000017.1:0-7276 GCA_041300425.1 Roseiflexaceae bacterium | reverse complement strand
GTGTTGCGACTCACTTCCTCGAGATCGAGCGACCGAATCGTCAGTGCGCCGTCGTTGCTCGGGCGCAACATACACCGCACATATTTATCAATGGTGCAATTGAGGACTTTGCCCCCGTGTTCTTCGGCATAGGGACTCACATCGGTCCCGCCGCCAAAAAATCCTATCCGCATCGGTGCTTTTGCTTTGTAGATACGCATCTCTCGTGTCCCATCGTTCAGATTCACCAAAGTATAGCACGCGTGTCACTGACGAGTGCCTTTGAGGTGGATGACGAGTTCCTTGGGGAAATCAGTCAAGCTCTCGAACCTGCCATCCGGCGTGCACCAGTACGTGTCTTCTACACGCACACCATACCCTTTGCTCGGGTAATACAGCCCGGGTTCGACGCTGAACACAGCCCCCGGTACCAATACATCGCCACGATCAGCCAGCGAAGGAAAGCCGAAATCTTCGTGTACTTCGAGCCCCAGCCCATGCCCCAACGAGTGGATATAGCCTTCTTCGATGGGGTAGGTTTTGCCAATGGTGGGATGTCCACGCGCCTCAAAGTAGTCGCACACCATCGTCTGGTAGGGCTTGGTCGGTGCGCCGAGTTCGAATTCTTGGATGACCTCGTTGAACGCGCCCATTACATCGTCGTACGCCTTTTGTAGCTCAGGAGTGGCATAATCGATCGCAAATGTACGGGTCATATCGTGGTAATAGCCCGATGCGTCTTTGGGGAAAATGTCGAATACGATCGCCTGTCCACGTTGCAGCTCCATCGTGTCTTGGCCACGTGCATGCGGTAGACCTGCATCACGGCCCTGCGCAAAAATCGTCCCCTCACCGACCATCCCACGCGCAGCGAGTTCACGATCAATGACTGCACGCACGTCACCAATGGTGATCCGCGTGCCGGTTTGGCTGTCAACAACGTATTCACCATCAGCGCGCGCACTGCAAATATAGTCGACTGCTGCTTGAACAACGGCGCAGGTCTTTTGGCCGACGGCGCGCATCACGGCGATTTCGTGCTCGTCTTTGGTCAAGCGTGCTGCACTGATGAGGTCTTTGTCGGGCTCGGCCACAAAGGTCAGTCCGGGCATGGCAGCTTCGATACCGCGTTGCAGTGCGAGGAACGGCCCTGCTTGCACTGTCCCATAGACACCGACGCGCCCGCTGACGCCCAAATCGGTGAGCATCTGACGACGCAACTCGACCCGGGCTGCCAGACGGTCCGGGATACGCTGCATGATGTCACGCATGTTCCAGCGGCTCGACGATACACAGACCAGTCCGGTCTCGGCAGCCTGCAACACTTCCCAATCGCTGTGTACCAACAGCGCTGGTTGATTGCGTAGCTTTATGACTATTCCGGTCAAATGGGCCCCACGCACAAAATAATTGAATGCGGGATTGGCTGCACCCAAGCCATCTGGCCCTTCGACAATGATTGCATCGAGCTGGCGCTCGCTCATGAGTCGGTCGAGATCACGCTGCATGCTGGGCCTCCTCTGCAAGGGCTCGTAAGAGAGCGATATTGCGGATGTCGTCATCGGGGTCCGTGTCTTTGGGCGTTTCGAGGATAAACGGCACCGTGCGGATGTACGCATGGCGCATCAGATTGCGAAAACCATCCTTGCCCACGAATCCCTCACCGATGTGGGTATGCCGATCTGCCTTCGACCCCAGATCTTTTTGGGCATCATTGGCATGAATAATTTTGAGGCGTTGCAATCCGATACTCGCATCAAAATCTGCCAACATCGCAGCGCACGCCTCAGGAGTACGGAACTCATAGCCCGCCACCAAAATATGGCAGGTATCGAGACAGACGCCGAGGCGTTCTGGGTATTTGCAGGCTGCAATAATCTGGGCAATCTCTTGGAAGGTCCTACCCAACACCGTCCCCTGCCCGGCAGTTGTCTCGAGCAACACCATAACATCTGGGTTCGTATCCGCTTCCAAAATCGCATCGAGTGCTGCTGACACCCGCGCCAATCCAGCTTCAACCCCCGAGCCGACGTGCGCGCCGGGGTGCGTCACCAAATAGGGGATACCCAACTGGCCGCACCGCTGGATTTCGTCCGCAAATGCCGCCCGCGACTTGGCCTGGAGTTCGTCATCGGGCGATGCCAAGTTGATGAGGTACGAATCGTGGACCACGAGCGGGTCGATCCCACTCGCGGCGTGGGCAGCGCGGAATGTGGCGACATCGTCTTCGCTGAGTGGTTTTGCCTTCCACTGCTGCTGGTTTTTAGAGAAAATCTGCATTGCATCGCAGCCCGCGGCTTTGGCATTGGCAAAGGCTTTGGACAGCCCGCCAGAGGTGGAAACGTGTGATCCAAACTTCATTGTGGACTCCTCTGATGCAATCCAGACGGATTAGCGCAGCATGCGATGGTGATAATCGAGCACCCGTTGCAAATCTGCGGGCAACGGACTCGTGAAGTGCATGGCTTCACCGGTGCGCGGATGATTGAATCCGAGCGCGTGTGCATGCAAAAACTGCCGCTCAAGCTTGATGCCGCTCATCTGTGCACCATAGATCTGATCACCGATGATGGGGTGATAGATATGTTGGCAGTGCACCCGAATTTGATGTGTGCGGCCGGTCTCGAGCATCACTTTGAGTAACGAGAGTTGGCCGATTTTTTCGATGACTTCCCAATGCGTAATCGCCGCACGACCGCCGGCAATCACCGCCATCCGCAAGCGATCGCGCGGATGCCGTGCGATAGGAGCATCGATGGTTCCCTTGACTGCAGACATGCCGCCCGACACAAGCGCGATATATTCTTTGTGCATCGTGTGGGCCTGTTGTTGCTCTTGCAAGCCATGCAGTGCAACGTCGTTGCGGGCAACTACCAGTAATCCACTGGTGTCACGGTCGATGCGATGGACAATCCCCGGCCGCACCCCACCACCGACCACCATATCGGGGAACGCATACAGCAACGCATTGACCAATGTCCCACGCGCATGCCCCGGAGCGGGGTGCACAACCATTCCTGCTGGTTTGTCAATGACGACAATATCTGCATCGGCGTAGACCACGGTCAGTGGGATGTTTTCGGGGACAAGTGAGGTATCTGCGGGCTCGGGTATACGCACACTGATACGATCACCGAGTTTGAGCGGCTCTGCCGCGCGTGTCATTGCATCATTCCGCAAAATAGCACCCTGTTCGATGAGTCGCTGAACAGTGCTCCGGGTGAGATCATCAATCGCACTCGCGATGTATTTGTCGAGGCGGATACCGATGGATTCACGATCAACTACCAATACAATCTGGTCATCCTCAGGATTGGTCACGGGTCAACTCGACTTCATTACGCAACGACGCGATGGCGAGGGCAATCACACTCACGGTGATCGCACTGTCTGCGACGTTGAAAATCCCGGGAAACCAGGTCACAGGCACAAAATCCGTCACAAAGCCTTGCCGCAGTCGGTCAATGATATTGCCGATTGCGCCACCGACGATACCGCCTATGGCGAGTTTGGTCAGCAACGTATGTACCATTTGAAAGCGGTATATGTACAATGCTGCACCGCTAATGAAGATATTCATAATAGTAAAAAAGTGTGGAACACCCTGAAACAACCCAAATGCGACACCGGTGTTGCGCACATACGTCAGGCGCAACCACGGCTCAATGACCGAAATGCTGGTTCCTTCGATAGGCCCAAGGTTCGCGTCAATCCATGCCTTGGTCACCCGATCAAAGAAGACAATACCCAACATGACGATTGCAGGGATAGTCCAGATGCGGCGGATATCCGACATAAAGCCTCCTAGGCTGATTCGACAGAACGGTACCCACCGACCGAACCCGGACTGAACGTGTCTGCAAATGTTTGCAGCAACGTATTGACCATCGCATATTCTTCTTGGATTACTCTCAGCATGTGATCATGACCGAGACCAGTCAGGACGTCAGATATATCACTGTTGCCGCGTGCATGAATCTCGAGACAACGCAATTCGCGCGCCTCAGGGGCTTTGTATGCACGACGCACTTCGAGCGCAAGCATATCGTGACCGACATCTTCGTGAAAGAGTTTGCGCAACGATGTCTGAATGGCTGTTTGCAGTGTGCGGATGAGCTCACTGTCGTTGCGCTTGTCGGCCGGCGGTACGGTGATGGTGTACTCCCAGATGAGTTCAAGCGGAACACTCACCATCTGACCGGTGTGCATTTGATGAGTCGGTCCCCACACCATCGTTACTTCGACCCATGGTGGCGTATTGTGTTCGGTCAATGGATCCCCATGTTCGGGGAACAGTTCTGCGCGGAACGTCCGTTCGAGGGTCGTCGGGTTGACCTGCTCGGCGACATCGTGCTCGTGTAAGCCGATGACCGACCACCCTTCTTCGAGTGCATTCGCGAGTTCTTCGTAGCTCAGTGTCATATCTTCCTTTATGTGGTGCGATCCACCATCAGTACATCTATTTTACTCTATTCGACTGCATCATCACGACTTTTTTTGGCTGCCGTGCGCAAGCCCGATTCGGGCGCTCCAATGCCCTGTGCTATACTGAACCATTGACTCAGAGAACACAGACGTATGCCGACGATACTCTTCACATCTACACAGCACACCGCCCATACGCACCAACACCCCGAACACGCGGGTCGCATTGATGCAATCCTGACTGCCATTGCTCGTGATCCAGAGTGTATCGCAACACATGTCGACATCCAGAGTGTCTCAGCGACCGCAATCGAACGCGTCCATCCACCTTCACATCGTGCATGGGTCCAGGCACAGGCTGATGCAGCCAGCGTCTCACCCCAGTTGGATGGCGACACCTATATCCTCCCGGGCACTGCAATAGCAGCACACATGGCGGCTTCGGGGGCTTGTAACGCCGTAGATGCAATGATGCAGGGCAACCCCGCATGCGCGTTCGTTCGGCCACCAGGTCATCATGCAACGGCGACCACGGCAATGGGATTTTGTTTCTACAACAACGTTGCAATTGCTGCCCGCCACGCGCAAGCCACCCATGGATTGCGTCGTCTCGCGATTGTCGACATTGATGTCCACCACGGGAACGGTACGGACGATATTTTTGCAACTGACCCAGACATTCTGTACATCTCGAGTCACGGCTGGCCCCTCTACCCCGGCAGTGGGGCTCGTGAACAGATGGGCAGCGCCGCAGGATTTGGCAGCACACTCAACATCCCCATGCCAGCCCAGAGCGGGGACCAAGCGTTCGTGCAGGCCTATCGAGACCTCGTTGTGCCGGCACTTGACCGCTTCGTGCCCGATGCAATTTTGGTGTCGGCAGGATTTGACGCACATTGGGACGATCCTCTGGGCAATTGCCGGCTTTCGGTCGATGGGTATCTCGACATCTGTGCGCTCATCAAAGATGCCGCACTGCGCTTGTGTAATGGACGTTGGTGCGCGGTACTCGAAGGCGGCTATAGTTTGCCTGCACTGGCGGCATGCACACATGGCCTTGTGCGCCTGATGGCCAACTTGCCTCGACTTTCAGACCGCCTCGGGAGCAAACCGAGTGACCCACACCGAGCAGATGCGGTCATCAAGTGGCTCGTCCATAATCATCCCCTTCTCCACCCAGCCTAAGGAGTACGCATGTCACTTGCAGTCATCGATTATGGAGCCGGTAATCTACCCAATGTGGTGCGTGCGCTCACACATATTGGAGCACCGCTCACCGTGACGAGTGACCCAGCTGTGGTACAGAACGCCACAGCAATTGTGTTGCCGGGCGTCGGCGCGACGCGCGACACGATGGAGCAACTCACCCAACGTGGCCTTGTGCCGGTCATCCGCGATGCGATTCACCGCGGCGTGCCGTTCCTCGGCATCTGCGTGGGCATGCAAGTGCTGTTGACCGATAGCCTCGAGTTCGGTCATCATGATTGTCTCGGTGTCATCAGCGGAACGGTGCGGCGATTTCCGGATAGTGACCTCAAAGTGCCACAAATCGGCTGGAACGAAGTCTATGCCACGCCGTCACTGTCTAATCATCCGCTGTACGACGGCATCCCCGATGGGTCAGACTTCTATTTTGTTCACTCCTACTACTGTGATGTCATCGACTCAGCAATTGTTGCGGGGACAACCGCGTATGGTGCGTCATTCCCCAGCATCCTGATGCGCGATACCCTCGTTGCTGCCCAGTTCCACCCCGAGAAGAGTGGCGCGCTGGGGCTCCGATTTTTGCGTAACTTCGTCACCCACATAGCCAAGATCGAATGCGAGCCGATTCATGTTTGAACTCTATCCTGCCATCGACATCCACCAGGGGCGATGCGTACGACTCACCCAAGGCGATTACGCCACTGCCCAGATATATGACGAATCACCCGCCAACGCCGCCCTGCGCTGGCAATCTGCTGGTGCGACACAACTCCACGTGGTTGACCTCGATGGCGCCAAAGCCGGACACCCCGTCAACACCGCAGCCATCGCCGCCATATGTGCTGCAGTGACCATCCCGGTCCAACTCGGTGGCGGGATCCGTACGCATGCCGATGTCGCAACCGTTCGTTCCCTGGGCGTACGGCGCACCATCATCGGCACCAAAGCCGTCGCTGATCCCGCATTCGTCCGCGATTTGGTCGCACAACACGGCGACGCAATCATCGTCGGTGTCGATGCCCGCGACGGCTTCGTACATACTGCCGGCTGGTTGGCTGGCTCACAGGTCACCGCCACTGATTTGGTCGCACAAATGGCCGCATTGGGCGTCACCCGTATCATTTACACAGACATCAGCCGAGATGGTACGATGACTGAACCGAACTACGATGCCACTGCAGCGCTCATTTCGCCGAACGGACCGCGCATCATCGCATCGGGTGGGGTCAGCAAAACCGCGCAACTCCTCGTCCTCGCCCGCCGCGGCATCCATGGTGCGGTGGTTGGACGGGCACTCTATACCGGCGATATCACCATACCAGCTGCGCTCCAGGCGCTTGCATCGGAGGCTCTATGAGCGATTCAAATCCCAACATCAGCGAGAAATTCGCCGAAGAACGGAGCCGCAACGCCGGCCAAACGCAGATGACCCATCTGCAAAACCAAATCGACGAGCTCCGCCGCATGCTCCGTGATCAAACCCAAAAGTACCAACTCTCGGTCGAGCATATCCGCAAAACCGAAAGCGAAGTCGCCGAGCTCAACAATCAATTTGCCCGCAATTCCCAAGAACTCAATCAAACAGTCGAAGGCTTTCGGCGCGAAATCACCAGCCTGCGCAAAGAATTCGCCAGCACCTTGGTCAAAATCGATGAAGGCATACGCC
>JBFYTT010000381.1:0-5705 GCA_041300425.1 Roseiflexaceae bacterium | reverse complement strand
GAATCTGCGCTTTGAGGATGTGCTGACCACAAACAAAACCGTGGTCACCGATGGAGTGACCAAGACGGTAGGCGTTGATGTGATGGCGCTACCAGATTCGATTGCAGGACGTGCCGGCATTCAACGCCTTTTGTACGCTGCAACGTGTGATGGTATAGGTATCGCTGCTGTGGAATGTCCGGCCGGCGGCACCATGGGGCTGTCTGGTCTGGCAGAATCGTTCAATGGGACGACGAATATCCTCGAAGTGACCAACGCGCAGATCATCATGGACACCATCAAATCCGGCGGTACCGTTCAACTCCTCATCAAACCAGATTCGACGACCGGTAGTGTGCAAACCCTGCTCGAATACGGGGACGCTTCTGGTGCCAATACGACACCACCCTTCCGAGTGCAAATAGGGACGAACGGCAAGGTGGTCATTCTGTTGGGTTCGGTCACCTATACGGCGACGAGCGCGCTTACCCCAGGGTGGAATCAGGTGTCGTTCGCGTTTGGGGCCAAGGGCTTCCAATACTTCCAAAACGGTACACTCGACACTGGCGCCAATGCCTCTTCTGGTGGGAATCTCTTGATTGGCACCCCACCAGCGGTATTTATCACCAACACGACGAATCGCTTGTTCGTCGGTGGTGGTGTCGCATCCAATGCACTTGCGAATCTCTATCGTGGATCGATCGATGACATTACCTTTAGCCCCGCGCAACTGGTTGGACGCAAAATCTACCGAATAGCGCGCTCACAAGCATCCCAGGTTATGGACAAAGCGACGATTGCGACGTTCACGGTCGATGCCGAAGCGCCCACAATCGAAATCGAGAGCCCGCGCTATGTTTCGCGTCTGCCTATGCAGTTCCTCGCCAAGACAGCCGATGTGTCTTCAAACGTCGCACGTGCGGTATTCACGACGATTACCCCGGACAACGTCGCGACTTCAGTGGCAGCGCCTGCGTGTATCGATGCCGTAGCAGGGACGAATTATTGTCCAACCTTCCGGGTTGCATCAGGTGCAACCACGCCTGTCGAGGGCAAATATACGATCCGCATGGAGGCCTACGACAGTGTGAACAACCGCGGCGTGAGCGAATCGAACATCTATGTCGATACCACTCCGGGCACGGCACAGCTGGTGACACAGGTGACGCCGTACACCACGACGCAACAGGTGGGGAGTTCACTCCGCACGCTCACGCTCAAATTGACGGCGTCTGATCCGGTCTTGACGAATGCTGCAGGTATCGCAGGGAGCGGCGTCGCAGAGGTCTCGGTGTTGGTCAGAGATGCGAGCGGGAATCGCATTATCGAAGCGCCAACCCCAGCAACTTTCAAGGATGGGTTCTGGCATGCAGACGTGGCACTCCCCTTCAAAAACCCCACAGGGTTCTATCAGGTTTTTGCCAACGTCACCGACGCAGTCGGCAATATGGCGACGAATATCGCATTGACGACGCCCACAACTCCCATTGAAGTGGATAATACGCCGCCGCACGACAGGATTTCGTATCCTGATCCCGCAAATGCGCAGGACGCATTCATATCCAAACAAGCGATGACCGGCAGGTTGTCTGATATCAACGACGGTCGGGCAGCACTGAACAACGGGATGCGCGCACGGATTGACTTCGAAGCACCAGACGGTGCCAAAACGTTCGACAGCCGATCTGATGCACGCTACAGCATCGACTGTACCCTCTGTCCCGTCATCGCGACAGACACAGATGTACCTACCCGGCGGCTCGCGCGATTCAACCTGGACAGCGTCGGTCAAGCACTCACCATACATGATGTTTCGGGGGTGCTCGAGGGGACGTTCAGCATCGCCATGCTCGCCAAATTTACCGATACCGGCACGCTCGTGGGTACCGGTATCGCCACAGGTCCGCGCCTACGGGTGCGCATTGAGCGCAGTGGGACAACCTACAGGCTGACGGCCTCACGCGGTACCGTCGTGCTGAGCTCGACCACACCGGTGACCCCAAACACCTGGTATAACATCCTGTATTCCGAATCAGGGACCACGGCGACACTGCAATACGGTACTTCGTTGACCACGATGACGACCGTCACCAAGCCGTTTGTTGCCAAGACGCGGCTTGTGGTGCAGCCTGACCTCATCATCGGAGCGATGCAATCGAGCAAGGACTCACCCAACAAAGAAGACTTCTTCCGCGGCTATATCGATGATGTCATTATTTCTTCGATGGCACTCACGCCCAACGATCTCACCGGAAAGTCGCTCGGTTTGGGGAGTGGCGTGTTGACGCATCAGACGAGCCTTGCCGTCGTCGATGATGGATTTTCGAACACCGATACGTTGGCCGACAAATCACTCTTCTACATGCCGATGAATTCTGCATCGTTGCCGCTCGTCGACGCAATCAACGGTGTCATCAGTAGTCGTTGCACGTCGGGGACGACCATTGCCCCACTCACATGCCCATCCATTACTGATGGGTATGCGACGCGTGGATTGACACTCACCAAGAGCACCGATGGTATTGCGACTGGGTACAAGCTATCGACGACCACCACATCTGGTCGTAGTGTTGCAACCCGCTTTAAAATCGCACCAAACGCAACGTCTGGAGTATTCTTCAACATCCAATCGACTGCTGCAAATCCACTTTGTGTCGAGTATGGCTACGATGAACCAACCAAAAGTGTCGTCGTGCGTACCAACTGCACCAGCCGCGAAACCTTCTCTTTCCCGATCAATGACGCTGCCTGGCATAGCTTGATTATGACCAGCAGTTGGGCAAATCCCACACAAGAGACACTCACGTTTGCCCTCGACGAGAGCATGGGTCCCCAATACACATTCACTGGTCGATGGAATGATGCGAACGTGACGCTCGGCACTCCCGGCAGACTTTCATTCAGCGAAACAGCCGCTGCGGTGGGCGTGTCGCTCGACGATGTCGCGGTATTCTCCGGAGTGCTCAGCGCAGTCGAAAGGACGCAGTACATCTACGGCTATGGCACGGTGTACCACGAAACATTCGATGACCTCAGCATCCAGCCAGGGCGCATCAGCCTCGATGATTCGAATGTCCCCCAGGACAGTGTCTACACCAGCGCGGATGATACCTTGGCAACTGTTCCCGGGTTGATAGGCAATGGCGCCTTGCGCTTCGACGGCAATGACCGCGTCATCCATCGTGACATGCAGGGCGCGAGCTTCACTCCCTACAACACCCCATGGAGCATGTCGCTCTGGTATAGCACGGCAACTGCTGGACAGACCGCGACCTTGGTCGATGCAACGGCTAACGGCTACCGCTACCAAATGGTGTTGAACGCAGGCGTACCGACATTCACCATGGCAGGAATCACGCTTGCGCCGTCGACACAACCGAGTGTTGGTACGCATCACATTGTCATAACATCCGATGGCGCGCAGGCACGGATGCTCATCGATGGGATCCAAGTAAGCGCGCAGGCCACCGATTGGGGTGGTATTGCGTACCCAAGTACGCTCACTGCTAATGTCGCGTTGTCTTCTGCCGGGGCGGTTGCAACGAAGAAAACATCTTCAGTGATTGTGCCAACGACATCTGCGGCTGAAGTGAATGATGGGATTTTGTCGAACTACGCTTCAACAACGACGACGATGACATCACCCATGATGGAAGTCGATCTTGGCGTAGCAAAAACCTTTGACCGGATTGTTCTTCATAACGCTGTCTCGTTGGCTCTGCCACTGCGTAACTATAGTGTCTATGTGCTCAATACAGCGCTACCGATAAACGCTACGCAATCCCAGCTGCAGACTGCAGCAGTGTGGAGTGGAGAATTTGTCGATACCGTCCGTGGGCGATTCACCATCGAGGTACCTGCCCAGACCAGCGGTCGCTATGTGCGTGTCGTTCAATCCGGCGTAGGAATCCTCGCCCTCAATGAGCTACAGGTACTGCAGACGCCGCAAATCGTGGTTGGTACAAACTTTGTGGGAACAATCGACGACCTCCGTGTCTATCGGCGACCGCTGTCAACAAGTGATGTGCAGCGAATGCAGGCGATGCGTTGGCGCACCAGTACGCTTACACCGCGTATCGATGGCTACAGTTGGGAAGCACCACAGCTGACCAATGTCGAGTTCACTGCCGGTGTACAGAGCTTTACTGCCGACAACAATCAAAACACCCAAGCCGCCTACGGCGAACACACCCTCTGGACAGGCAACATCGATACGCTGTCACCTCGTATGCAACAGACGTTGTCGAGCACGGGCGCATACACCGTCACCATCGAAGACCGGAATCTCAATCCCGCGCAGCTGATGACCCCCTGTGGTTCGCGTCTCAACCGTGTCACTGCTGGTTCAGCGTCGCTTTGGACGCGCACGCGTGAGAGTGTCATCGATGGGACAATCCAGTCCCAGACCCGACTCATCGGCACCTGTACCTTGAGTGATATCCCAGAAGTCATCCGACAGACCACCGCCACGGTATCGCCGACCCTCGCCCTCGATTATGGTACGGCGTACACGTATGTCGGCAATACCAACGCACTTGATGTGTATGACACAAACAAAACTGCGTCACCAAAAGTCGGTACTGCAATGTTGACCGGTTCTGTGAAGGCACTCCATGTCAACGCCGCGAAAACCAAGCTCTATGCGCTGAGCAAATCGGCGACCCAAGCCATTCTGACGATATTTGATATCAGCCGCGATCCACTCAAGCCAAGCAAACTCGGCGAATTGAGTATTCCCCAGGATGCGGCACTGCAGTTCTTGGATTTTGCAATTACGACAAACGGCAGCGACGATACATTTGTGCTGTTGTTGGATAGCGCCTCTCCACAACAGATAACGCTGGTGAGTGTCACGAATCCTCGGATGCCCACCCAAATCGGCGCTTCAAGTTTGTCCGGCACGACAAGTTATGGAATCTCGGCCCAAAACGACATTGTTGCCCTTGCACAGGGCGCGTCGGGTGTTTCGATTATGCGCGTCGAATCCTCAGGTACGCTTACCTACGAGCGTGTCTACATTACCCCTGGGTACGCTCAAGCGGTCAAACTCGACCGCAATCGGCTATTGATTTTGGACGACGACGAGCCTGTGACCGAGAGCGTTGACCTCAGCTCGCCAAACACCCTCCGTGTCGTGCCGTTGATTGATGATATTGATGGGCAAAGTGCTGTCCTCGTCGATACGCTCGCAGAGTCGATGAACTACATGCACACGACCCCAATCCACAACGACGCGTTCGCTGCGTACCGTGTCGTAGACATGACGACGACGCCGAATGGCGATGTCATGCTGTTGGGTGTCGACAGCGAAGTCCCTGCACTCGGCCGCTTGGCAATCATGGATGTGACCGGCGCGACGCCGATTCTCAAATCAGATACGCGAGTGGACAGCGCAAACCTGAAGCGTGTCGTCACCAATCAGGCGGGAGTTGTTGTCCTTGCACAGAATCCAATCGAAACAAAACTGACAGGCTACGCAGTCTCTGACCGCGCAATCAACGCGATGAATTGTGACCGGCTGCAAAACTGCACAACGGTACAACCAGCCTCATTTACCCAACGCGCATTAGGCACGACTCCACCGACACAATCCTCGGTGCGTATTGTGAATCCGGTTACCAGCTACACGACGACACGACAAACCATCGTCGTTGCTGCCGAATCGGCCGTGGGTGACATCTCGTCTGTCTCGCTGTGGGTCAATGGAGTGCAGAGCGGATCTGCGG
>JBFYTT010000379.1:0-7054 GCA_041300425.1 Roseiflexaceae bacterium | reverse complement strand
GCTGGAGCGTAGAAAGGTGTATGCGAATCACAAAATATCTCACTCAATGCGGCCGCTCAGCGCGGCGCGTCTGCGTACCCTGTCATTTCGAGATAGCCGATTCCCGTCAGTGCCTTCCCATTCCGCTGTGCAGCGACGCGTACCGCGCCTTCCCAATAGCGTACCGTCACCAGGAGCTCTTGATCAGCAATCTGTGGTGTGACGGTCATCGTAATCCCCAGCGGAATGAGCTCGACGTCCCATGCAGCAGGATACCGAGCCCCCGTGTGCGGACTCACCCATTCACCACGCGGAATCCAGCGGATCGTATCTGCCGTCAGCCGAGTAACGCTGCCGTCACGATTGCGCACCGAACCGCCGCTGTATGGGTCAACCGATCCGTCGCGATTGCGCAACTGATAGAGCATGATGTCGCTGCCATCGTCGAGATGCAAGGCGAACCAATCCCAGCCGACTTGGTCTGGGCCAAGCGCACTCGTGCTCCACTCGCGGTCCATCCAGCTCGTTCCGCTGACGGCGACATCGCTCTCACCCATGCGCAACGTCCCCGTGGTGGTCATCCGTGGCATCGAGTAGTAATACGACGCATTGCCCGGTAATGCAGATTTTTGGGACAGACCGCGGTCACCCTGCAACACAATGGGCCCTGTGGCATCGAGCGTGACATCGAGGGCGATGTCGTCTGCCTGTGCTTGGATGCGCATTTGTGCGCTGGTGGCATCTGGGCTGGTCACGGACCAGTCATCAAGCCACACACGGAACGGAGTCGCTTGCGCGCCGGCTAATCCCAATGCCCCACGATTGAAGCGCTCACGGGCCTCGAACCGTTGATTCTCTACATCACTGAGCGCGAGATGCGCCATATAGACCGCATCAGTACGCCACTGCGACCCACCATGCAACGGACCACTCCGTGGCAGTCCAGTGCGGAACAGCGTAAATTGATAACCGTACTGGTTCCCCTCTGCATCGGTCAGGTTGCCAGTGTAATACCACCATTCGACGGCATACTCGGGATGCGGTCCATGGTCGGCAGGGAATGCAAATGCGCGCACCGCTTCGGCACGGAGGTACCCGGTTGTATCCGTACGCGCCATTCCCTCGGCGACCGAAATCTGCGCAGGTGCAAGGATCGCGCTTGTCGACACGGGCGCGACGGTGCAACCCGACAAACCAACGATCCATACACCGAGAAACACCATCAACACCCGTTGCCGAATGATGCGCTGAACAGTTGATTTCATGCTATTCCTCTCGCAACGCAACAGCAGGTGAGACCCGTGCGATGCGCCATGCCGGATAGATACCCGCCAGGACTGCAGCAACAATTGCCGTCAATCCTGCCTGGAGATATATCTCGGGTTGCATCGCGAACTGCAATGTCCAGCCGAAAGAGATGCGGTTGATAACATATATCAGGGCTAATGCCATGGCGGTCCCGACAGGGACTGCAACGAGTCCGGCCACTGCACCCATCAGGCTTGTCTCGGTCAGTATCAGTTGCCAGAGCTGGCGCGGGTCCAGGCCGAGTGCCCGCAGCATACCGAACTCACGCATGCGTTCGAGTTGCATGGCGGTCAACGCCGCCAAAATCCCCACAAACGCGACGATGGTGGCCAACAACTGGAGCACATTGGTGATTGCAAACGTACGGTCCAGCACTTCGACTGATGTATCCCGGAGGGACGCATTGGAGCGCACCAACAGCGTCATGTTGGGCATGCTCTCGCGCACTAGCGTGACAAATTGTTCGGGATCGACGCCTGGTTCGACAAATACGCCCAACGACGTCAATGAATCGTCGGCATACCAGCTGGCATAGCGCTCGAGTGGCAACATTACCACCCCGAGCTCAGTGCCGTAATCGTAGAAAATACCTGCGATGGGCACACGTCGATCGCCGGTGCTTGTCTGCAAGACAAACGTATCACCGACCTGCAAGTTCCGCTTGAGTGCTAATGGTTCTGAGATGATGATTGCATCGTTGGCAAATGCGGGCCAAATTTCGGCTGGGTCGCCTTCGGCCCAGAGGAACGTGTCGTAATCTTCGGGCAGGACGTCGAGCGCAATCTGCATTACCGGCGTGGCATCCGTGGGCAGCATAGTGCTCAGATAGCGCCGGATGCGCTCTACACCGGGGAGCGTTGCAATGCGCTCTGCGACACCCGCAGGGAGCGGAGTGTCGAGTCGATTTGCATTCAACGAAGGCGCCGATACAAACACATCAGCCCGAATTGTGGTCGTCAACCAATCGACGACAGTCACCCGAAAACTCGCCACCATGAGTCCCACCGCAATGGTCACAGCGACGGCAATCATCAATGCTGCGATTGCAACCCCAGTACGACTCAGCGACGTAATCACATCGCGCACCGCCATGCCAGAAATCAACCCACCGTAGCGTACCGCCAACGGTCGGAGTGCCTGCATCAGCACCACAGTCGTCCACGGTGTCACCATGGCCGCACCGAGGGTGAGAAACAACAGCCCGGCGTAGCTGAACCAGATCGACGGGCCTTGCCACATGACTACGCCACCAACCGTCATTCCCAACAGGCCGACGACGGCCAGGATGGGTACGATGCGCATCATTTGTTCTTCGTACGACGAACGCCGCAACACGGTGCGTGGTGGGGTACGTGCCGCTTCGAGGGTCGGGATGGCCAGTGCCACAAACGAAGCCACAATCCCGAGGACGCTTCCTTTGAGCAATGCAAACCAGCTCACCTGAATCTGTGTCACATTGACCACAAAATAGATGTCGTTGATCGTCCGCGCCACCAAGCCCAGCAGTCCTTGGGCCAAACCAATGCCCAAACCGAGCCCGACCACGGTACCAATAATCCCGATGACACTCCCCTCGACCAACATCAACCCGGCTACCTCACGTTGCGAAACGCCCAGACAACGCAGGGTACCCAACAGCTGCCGACGCTGCACGACCGAGAATGTCATAGTGTTGTAAATCAAAAACATGCCGACCACCATTGCCAGCAGACTCAAAGCGTTGAGATTGATTTCGAACGACGCCGTCATCTCTGTGGTGCTCTGTGCCCGTTGACTGGGTGTCGTCATGCGGATCCCCGGTGGCAAAAAAGCCTGCACACGGGCACGCTCTTGGTCACTCGTGAGAATCACATCGATGCGGTCAATCCAGCCTACCCGCTGGAGCCACTCTTGTGCTGTCCCAATATCAGTCAATACAACATCATCGAGAAGTGCACTCGACGCACCCCCATCTGGTGTCAAAATCGCGGCAACCACCAGTTGCTGGGGGCGCCCGGCGATACGAACCGCGATGCGGTCACCAGCCGCGACACCGAGAGCGCTGGCAGTTTTGGCACCCACAATCACGCTATCCGGCGCCGTCAACAAGGCAGCCATGCCGTTTTGGAGGGGCGTGCCGGCAGCACTCATCTCTGGACGAAATGCTAATTCGCTGAACGGATCGATCCCTAAGATCGTCAACGTCCGTGTCGGTAATTGCGTCGTGACCGCATAGCCCTCGACCAGCGGTGCGCTGGCTCGGATCCCGGCCTCGGTGCGGAGCCGCACAAAAAACTCCTCAGGGATGCCCTGCGGACCGCCGAGGAGTTGCTCGGTGGCCTTGCCGGTGACTGCTTGAGTCGAGCTCAGGAACGCACGCCGCGCGCTTTCGTTGGCGATATCAATGGCGATGACCACAGCCACACCCATCGCCACACCAATAATGGCCAGCAGGGCTTGCCAGGGGCGTCGCAGCGGCCAGCGCAGCGTACTCTTCCACAATACCGGGATCACAAGAGCATCCCAGCGTCGTCTGCGACGAGATGCCCTGCTTGGATGCGGACCACACGGTCAGCGCTGGCAGCAACCTCGCGGCTGTGTGTCACCATCAGCAATGCATGCCCGCGCTGTTGTGCCAGCTGTGTCAACAATTGCAGAATCACCGTCCCCGTATCGCTGTCGAGGTTGCCGGTGGGCTCATCGGCAAGGATCAACGGCGGCTCATGCACCAACGCACGCGCAACCGCGACACGCTGCTGCTCACCACCCGACAATCGGTCGGGAGCGGTCGTAGCGCGATCAGCGAGGCCGACATCGGCAAGCAACGCCATGGCACGGGTGTGTGCTGGTTTGCCGACAATACCGTTGAGTTCGAGCGGGAGCAAGACATTTTCGAGGACCGAGAGGGTCGGAACCAAATTAAAAAACTGAAACACGAACCCGATTGACGTGCGCCGGAAGTGCGTGCGCGCGGTCTCGTCCATGCCGTTCAAGTCATGACCACCGACAACAACCGAGCCGGCATCGGCACCATCGATGCCACTGATGATGTTGAGTAATGAACTCTTGCCCGAGCCACTTTTGCCCACCAGCGCCACACGTTCGCCGGCATAGACATGCATATCAACACCATGGAGGACGTGCCGCCGGACCGCGCCTTCGTCATACCACTTCTGGACTGCGGTCAACGACACAATCGGCTGCATACAGACCCCTCTCCTGGCGATTTATACCTCAGAATAGCATGTTGAGAAAAATATCACATGAAAAATCGATGAACAGCACGCAGACTGCGTGCTGTTCATCGCAATGGGACGGTCATCTAGCGCACGATTGCCCCTGCAGGCGGCACAACGCCCGGACCAAAGAGCACGTAGTCATACCAGCGTGCGTATGCTGTTTGGAAGTCATCTGCATGCAGCGGCGACCCATCGGCAGCCGTCACGGTTCGCTGATAACTGACCTTCATCCCTCCGCGACCATAGACGAGTTGGCTCTTGGTTCCCGTCTTTAGTGATGCATCGTACTGCCATACCGGTGCACCGGGGCGTGTCACGTGCGAAATAAACGGCCCCGCAAAACGGACTTGGCGCCCGTCGGGGATGCCCCACAACTCGATGGTTAAGCGGAACTCGGCGGGCTCGTTGCGCACCACCACCATCAGCGGCCCGGCACTGTCGTTCTTGAAGCGGAAGTCCGTCGTTGGCTCCATCACCGTCGCATCAAAGCCCACGATATCCTCATAGGTCGACACCACAAACGTATGCGGGATGCGCCGCGTAATCGCGAACCCACCATTCGCCGCAGTCCGGAAAATAGTCGTCGATACCTGACAGATCCCGCCCGCAAATACTTTCGCCAGCTCTCCACCGATAATGCCGTACCCCTCCACGAAATCCGTATCCGTAAAGTTGCTATTGGCCAAAAACGAGAATTCTTCGCCAGCGGGGATGACCACGCCATCGATCATCGCTGCGCCTTTTGCGATGTTGGTGCGCTTGGCATAGCCCGCACCCGTGTAGGTTGTCGTCGCAGTGGCAACCCGTTCTACACCGGGCATGGGGTTAGTGTAATTGACGAGATGCGGCATCCGGCTCAGGTATGCACTGCCCAGATTACTCAGGCGCACGACCGTTGCATTGCCCTCGAGGTGCTCTTCAAAGCGGGCACGCTCGAAGTATTGCACTTTGACGGTTTTGTCGTCTTGCGTGATATAAAACGCTTCGCTGAGGGGATACCCGAACAATGCCAAACCACCGCGCGTCTGCCAAAACGTCTCGAAGCTCCCACTCACTGCATGCTGGGTGACCCCAAAATACGTCCCGAGGCTCGGCGGGGCGGGTTCAAATGCGGGACCACGCTGGGATGGATCGATTGCATCAATGGCAAAGGCACCGATCCTGCTGAGCATCACCGCTGCCTGTTCAGCATGGCCAAACGGGACTTCAAAGCGTGCTTTTTCGAAGTACTGCACCCGCAATCCGCCGTCCGTGATGATGGGTGTCAGCGGATTCCCAAAAATCTCGTACCCGCCGTTTTGTTCATAAAACAATCGGAACGTACCATGCAGGTACTGCCCTGTCTCGCTGATATAGAGCACGCCCGCGCTCGGGGTGGTGACATCGGTAGCGGCACGCGAGCGCGGCAGTTGACGAGGATTAGCCGAAGCAGCGGTCAGTCCGAGTATCGCGATGAGGAGTAGGAGTAATTTTTTCATGGATTCCTCCGCAGAATCTTGGGGCCTGATATCATTCAGGACGTTGATGCACTGCCGTGGTGCAGAAACCAGTGAAATCGGCAAGCCCTTTCCCGCTGTCTGTTATGTAGTGGCAGGGCCTTTTCAAAACGGCACAATGCACGCCTTTTAATAGTACCAAACGCATTTTTGCGGGGTATTACAATCGTTGGTCATGTACCTGATAGATAGTATCCCACACATACGTCTATCGTCTCCGAGATTTTTAACAAAATCTTCATGTTTTCGGATTTGTCTGGCACGCACAGCAGTCATTGCCATGAAATCACGTCGTTTGCGGTAGAATACGCACATCCACAGGTATCATTTCTATGAGGACAGTATGAGTAAACCGATTATTGGGATGACCTCTGGTCAAACCAGCACCAGTAGCTGGTCACCGCTTCTGGTCGGCGTGCGCCGGTCGTATATCGATGCAATCATCGCCGCTGGGGGCATCCCGATGCTCTTGCCGCCGGTCGACGCCGGTCACAGCGATATCCTCGACGCTTACTTCAATCATGTCGATGGGATCTTGATCCCGGGCGGCGGCGACATTCAACCACATCTGTACGGCGCCGACAAGCACCCCAAAACCGATAACATCGACGTTCTGCGTGACGACACCGAGCTCTATCTGGCTCGCAAGGCTGCCGCCAGTGGCAAACCGCTCCTTGGCATCTGCCGTGGACTGCAAGTTATCAATGTCGCCCTGGGTGGCACACTCATCCAAGACCTGCCCGACGAAGTCGGCGGCGACCTGGCCCACAACGAATCGGCCACGCGTGAAGATTGGACCCACATGGCCCACACCGTGCGCCTCGAGGCCGATTCGCAACTGCGTAGCCTACTCCAGACCGACACCATCGCTGTCAATTCGCTCCACCACCAAGCCATCGGCACGGTCGGCACTGGTGTCCGCCCCGTTGCCTGGACGCACGACGGCGTCATTGAGGCCATCGAAGGCACCGGCCCCAACTTCATGGTGGCCGTCCAATGCCATCCCGAGACCTTGCGCGGCGAAGCCGACCCCCGTTGGCAAGCCATGTTTGA
>JBFYTT010000365.1:0-6856 GCA_041300425.1 Roseiflexaceae bacterium | reverse complement strand
GCTCGTCGGCGCCGAGGTGCTGCATCGCCGCTATGCGGTACCCAGCGACATCACGCGCAAAATCGCCCACGTCTCGGCCGGCATGTGGATCTTCGCTGTCCTCTGGTTCTTCAATACCTGGCAAATGGGCATTATCCCGTTTGCAACATTTATTGGGCTCAACTATTTCTTTTTTCGTGTGCGCCTCTTCAAGGGTATCGACAGCCAAGATGCCAGCCTCGGCACGGTCTACTTCGCCGTCTCGATTACCGTGCTGTCCCTGGCACTCTGGCGACCCCAAGGCCCCGTTGACCATGGACCTGCCGTCGTCGCAGGGGTGATGGCCATGACCTGGGGTGATGCACTCGCAGCCCTCATCGGCAAACGCTATGGCACACATCGCTACACCCTCAACGGCAGCACCCGCACCTACGAAGGCAGCGCCGTGATGTTTGTCGTGACTGCCGTCGTCGTCGCGTTGACCCTCACATTCTTGCCCGGTTCGTCACTCTCACCGTACGCCGAACTCAATACCCCCATCACCATCGCCATCGCCAGCCTGGCCGGGGCAGCAGTCGGCACCCTCGTCGAAGCGTTGTCCCCGCACGGCACCGACAATCTCAGCGTCCCTATTTGCGTCGCACTCGTCGCCCTGATTGCTGTATAACAATGCACAACGCACGTGTACGGACCCGTGGTCCCCAAAAACAAACCGGGCTGCAGCGCGATGCAATCCCGGTTTGAGCTTTTTCTCAGATATATCATTTTGCTGGATGTTTGCGACGTGGAATTCTGTCATCCTGCACGTGGTCGATGGTGTAATCCGCCAAATCACGTGTACGACCGACTCCTAATTCCTTATGCCGCTCGACTAGGCAGATGGACCCGATAGTGCATCAATACCACCCCCATCAACCCGAGCACCGCCAACACCACAAACAAGCCACCATACCCAAACATCCCAGCCATCCAACCCGCCAAAATGGGCGACACTGCGGATATGGGCGCGTAGAACGTATTCGCGGTCGCGATGTAGGTTGGTCGCATGGCGGTCGATGCAAAGCTCATCACCATGGTGAATCCCGACAGCTGATAGCCACCCAACGAAATCCCGCCTAACACAAATATCGGATAAAACCACGCTTCAGTCGGCGCAAAAACCGCCAATACGAGCGACATTGCCCCGAGAAATCCCGACAACACCAACACAAACTTGTGGCCCCAACGATCTGATAAGGCACCCAGGCCAAAGTTACCAATTGCCTGTGCCGCCAACAATGTCACCGTGAATGCCCCCACCGTACTCCCCGTCGATTGGAACCGGGAGAGTGCCGCGGCCGTCACGAAGCTCTGCCCCAACATCCCCAACGATATCCCCGTGCGTGCAATCAAGTACCACGTAAATGCGCGATCCTCGCGCAAAATCCGCGGCATATCCTTCAGCAATGACCAAATGGGTTGTTTCGGCTGCGGCGGGATGGCCGGCTCGACCGTCATCACCAAAAAGAAGTACGACACAAACAGACAGGCAAACGCGCCCAAAGACAACACACCGATATTGAACGGGAACGTATAACCCGCCAGAATGGTGCGCTCGAGGACCACCAAGGGCTCGCTCGCCAAAATTTTGGTTGCAACCGCCGCCCCCGCAACCCCGAGCAGACTGCCTACACCGCTTTGGAATCCAAAGAACGTCCCCCAGCGATGCTCGGGGATGACCCGCCCGATGAAGTCCTGCCATGGGATCGATGTTGCACCGGCACTGAACATATGCAACGAATACAACCCAAAGAACACCAACAACGTTGTCTGGGCATCGAATGCATTCCCGTTGATGAGCCAGATACCCATAATCAACCAGGGCAGTCGCTCAAAAAATGTCCCTATCAACATCGCAGGTTTGCGACGCCACAAATGGGCAATCATCGGTGCCACGATTAAGCCGGGTAACAACCAACCTGTATTGGCAATCGTCGGGATGACTCCCTGCACCCAGCCTTCTTTGGAGTATTGTTCGACGAAATACGGGAGCACGGTGAAGCGCGACACCATGCTCATGCCGAACATGAACAGTCCGCCTTCGATGACATTTAGCAGAAAATTCCGCCGCGCATGTCGTGCCACAAACGCAGCAGTTGCATCAGTCATGACCTACCCCATTCTTATCTACGGCATACCAACGGTTTGACAGGCACTAGTGCCTCAAGTATGCTACAATTTGTGACATTCATCGCAAAGTACGGTGGTTATGCAGACGTTTACCCCAGCGCAACAACTACATGTCCAAGACATCGAGGCGGTCATCCGTGCGCGCTTGGCTCCGACCACCAGCCAAATCGTCGAAGAAGCGTTGAACAGCACCGCTGTCGCAATACCCCGCGGTGTGTTGGCCGCGATTGTCTTGGCGTTTGCGCAGTCGACGACTGCCTACTCTGCTTCTGCAGTACATGCTGCTGCAGCACTCGAACTCATCCGCGCAGGCGCTTCCATGCATCGCCGTCTGTTTACCCCGCGGCCGTCAAATGATTCCCCGGCGAGCATGCTCCATGGACCGACCCTGATGCTCGGCGATTACTTTTATGCGCTCGCCGCGTCCGAAATGGCCGAGGCACCACAAGCTCCTATCATCGCAGATTTTTCGACCTGTGTGATGCACCTCTCTGAGGCTTTTTTGGCAAGCATCCCGCACGACGGTGATGTCAGCGTCGCCCGGAGCCTCCAACACATCGACGATGTCGAAGGGGCGTTGGTCTTACGCGCCATTCGAGCCGGGTTAGTCTGCGCAGGCCTCCCTGCTACACACATTGATGTCAATCAGCTTGCACCGGCTATTGCACGCATACACGCCCTGACCATCCAACTCCACGAAGCGACCACCTCACCCCTGCACTCGTTCCAACGGGGACAACTCATCGTCCCCCTTGCCGACGCACTCACCCAGCACCCCAATGACACACAACGCGCAATCGACGCCAATGATGAGCCAGCGCTCGTGGCGCTCTTGCATGCACAAGGGATCATCACTGCTACGACGGCGCTCTGTGCCGCTGCCCGTACCGAGGCGTTGATAGTGCTCGACTCCATACCAGCCAGCGACAGTCGTGCCTGGTTGATGAGTGTGTGCAATCCTGACTCCTCCCCCTCACTCTCCTAACGCCCAGACCTGACGGCCATATTCGACACCCAATGCGAGTAGCGCTATCATCGTCATCCGCTGCGGTATACTCGTCCGTGGCCACAACAATGCCAACGCCATCCACCCCAACAGCACCACACCCACCGCAAAGCCCCGCGTACTGCTATCGATGACACAGCCCGAAATGCGCGTGAGTACCAATGTCCCACAGCCGAGTTGCATGGCGATACTGACGGTCACCCAGAGCGCCAGCAATACCGCTCGGCGTTGCTTCGTAACCCCACTGTTGCCCAGTGCAATCCACGAAGCCACCGCCAGTAGCACCACATCGATTTCACCGAGTCGCGCCAAACCAGACACCGGCACACAGGCCACCAACAACCATGCCGCAATGGTCGCACTGCGCTCTTGGCGGGGCCAACCCATCTGTGGCGGCCGGATTTGTGCAACCAGCAGATACACCACCGCAGGGATCAGCCCCACGCGCACCCATGCCTGCACGAGACTCAACACGCTCAGCACATGCTACCCCTCATCCTGCCACTGCAGCCACACAGACCAGAGCAACACTCCGGTCAACCCAACAACCAGCCATGGAAAATGCGCCACGATGCGCTGTGTCGCATCTGCGAACCCCAACGCAGCCCCGCTATACAACGTCCCATAGACCGATAGACTCGTCTGCAAGCGCGCCACACTACTGCTCGCCGGCACCAAACACCAGAGTGCCAACACCAGCAGCGTGCGCCGTTCACCACGCCAGTTGATCCGTGTCAGTGTGTTCAGCAACGGTGCCACACCCAATCCTGCCAACACACCATAGCCCCCACTCGCAAGAGCACCCACCACACCCCACCATGAAAACACTTCAAGCATGGCCCGCGGTACCAGTGCGCAGACCAGCACCCACGGGAGTACCGCGATAGCCGCACTACTATTGAGCCCACACAACAGCACCGCTACCGCCCACCACAGACCCGTCTGTACCCCGCGCGACCACAACCACACAATCCATGCTCCCGCTGCCACACACAACGCGAGATCCCACCCCAGCGGCCACGTGATCGTAGCAGCAAGCTGGAGCAGCGGGAGCAGCGCAAGCAGTGCCAAGCGTGACGTTGGGTACACCACGGGGATGATACCAATTGCTATCACGATTGCCCATCGAACCGATGCGTCGAGCGGCAGCCATTGCATTGCCAGTCCAAGCAACACGACTGCACGCTCCCACATGCGTATGGGGGCTATCAGCACAGCCGCGAGCCCCAATGGACTCGGTAACGCTGCCAGCAGCCAGGCGAGTTGCGCCCGACGGGTCGGTGCACGCCCCATCAGCCGCAATGCGACCAGCACAAGTGCGACGAGTGCCGCGACGCCAAATGCAGGAACGACCGTCGTGCAGACGAGTGCGCCACAGACCAGCAGATTGACGATGCTGCGCCGATACATCTCGCTCCCTCACAAAAAAAACGCGGGGCAATCGTCGATTGCCCCGCGCCGACCCTCGGCCGTTTATGCACCGACTGGTTCACTCTGTGCTGCCAAACTGCGCAACACGTAGTGCAAAATACCGCCGTGACGGTAATAGGTCAATTCACCCTCGGAGTTGATGCGTACCTTGGCAGTAAATGTCGTCGTCTTGCCATCAAGAGTCGCATTGACGGTCACCATCTGCCCTGGTTGCAGCGATTCGATGCCCTGAATGTCGAACGTTTCACGGCCGGTCAAACCCAACGTTGCGGCGTTCTGACCGTCGACAAATGTCAGCGGCAAGACACCCATGCCGACCAAATTCGAACGATGGATACGCTCAAAGCTTTCGGCAATGACCGTGCGGACCCCCAACAAGAACGTCCCCTTGGCTGCCCAGTCACGTGATGAACCGGTGCCGTACTCTTTGCCGGCCAGAATCACCAATGGCGTCTGTTCGTGTTCGTATTTCATTGCCGCATCATAGATCGAAAGCTGTTCGCCCGACGGGATATGCACCGTGTAGCCGCCCTCGACCCCGGGGACCATGGCGTTCTTGAGGCGGATGTTGGCGAATGTACCGCGCATCATCACCTCGTGATTCCCACGGCGGGCGCCATACGAATTGAAGTCACCCGGTGCCACATCGTGCTCTTCGAGATAGATGCCGGCAGGCGATGTCTTGGGGATATCACCGGCAGGCGAGATATGGTCGGTGGTCACACTATCGCCCAATACCGCCAATGCACGTGCCCCACGAATCGACGTCATCTTGGGGACTTCTTTGGTCATCCCCTTGAAGTACGGTGGATTCTGGACATACGTCGATTGATTGTTCCAGGTATACAAATCGCCTTGCGGAACCGGAAGTTGGTTCCAGGTTTTGTTGCTCGTAAAGACATTGCCGTATTGCGCACGGAACAAATCGGCATTCAACGCGCGATGCAATGCATCGTTTATTTCGGCTTCGGTCGGCCAGATATCTGCCAAAAAGACTGGCTTGCCATCAGTCCCAACTCCCAATGGCTCGTGGTTCATGTCGATATCGACCGTACCAGCAATCGCAAACGCTACCACCAGCGGCGGCGACATCAAATAATTCGCCTTGACGATGGGGTGAATGCGCCCTTCGAAGTTGCGATTGCCGCTCAGCACAGCAGAAACAACCAGGTCGCCCTGCTTGGTGGCTGCAGACACTGCTGCATCAACCGGACCCGAGTTGCCGATACATGTCGTACAGCCATAGCCGATGACATTGAATCCCAACTGATCGAGATACTGCTGGACATCTGCCTTCTTGAGATATTCGGTCACCACCCGTGAACCAGGTGCCAACGATGTTTTGACGTATGGTGCACTCTTGAGGCCACGGGCAACAGCTTTCTGTGCCAACAACCCAGCAGCCATCATGACCGACGGGTTCGAGGTATTGGTGCACGAGGTAATCGCCGCAATGACCGCAGACCCATGAGCCATGGTGGTCTTGGTGCCATTCACGGTCAACGGCACCCGTGAGCTCGCATACGTATCTGTATGCGACCCAGCATTCACCGTTGCAGCCACGCCGGATTTGTTGAACACTTTGCCCATCGCATCGTTGAACGATGCCTTGAGGCTTTTGAGGGCGACACGATCCTGCGGACGCCGCGGACCGGCGACACTCGGCTCGATGGACGACAAATCCAGTTCGAGCATCGAGTTAAACGACGGCACGGGCATCCCGTCGACACGGTACATGCCCTGTGCCTTGGCGTACGCCTCGACCAACAGGACGACCTCTTCGTCGCGCCCCGTACCACGCAGGTACTTGAGCGTTTCGTCATCGATGGGGAAAAAGCCACAGGTTGCGCCGTATTCTGGCGCCATATTTGCAATGGTTGCGCGGTCTGCGAGACTCAACGCACTCAGACCATCGCCACAGAATTCAACAAACTTGTCGACCACGCCATGCTTGCGCAACAGCTCGGTCACGCGCAACACGAGGTCCGTTGCCGTTGCCCCGGGTGACAATCTGCCGGTGAGGCGCATGCCTACGACCTCGGGTGTCAACATAGCCAGCGGTTGCCCCAACAAGACAGCTTCGGCCTCGATGCCACCAACGCCCCAACCCAATACACCCAACCCGTTAATCATCGTAGTGTGGCTATCGGTCCCGACGAGACTGTCGGGCATTGCGACGTGTTCGCCACCGATGTTTTTGACCAACACACCTTTGGCCAAAAACTCGAGGTTGACTTGGTGACAAATGCCGGTTTCGGGTGGCACGACGCT
>JBFYTT010000363.1:0-4622 GCA_041300425.1 Roseiflexaceae bacterium | reverse complement strand
TCGCTATCCGTCTCGCCCAAATGCACAACCTGAATCAGCGATTAGAGGCCGGGCAACGGGTTGTCGACACACTCCCCAAGCTCCAGCAGTCTGCAGATCCACTCCAACTGCTGGCAGATACGGTACGACGTGAGTATTCGTTACCGGCAGTTTTTTTCTGGCTGTACGATGACATCGGCCATGATACTCCCCAGCGTTGTATCGCTGCAGTAGATCCATCACTCGCTCCGTTATCCTACCCAGCCTTTCAAGACTGTGTGCATGGTATGGTCTCTGACGTCGCATGGGGACCAACTGAGTTGACGTACAGTCAGATTGAACTCTTCGATACAGTGCTTGGGGTAATGGCTATTTCATTGCATGCCGATGACGGGCTCGTACGCCAGTTGATTGCGCTCCTTGTCGAAAACATTACGCTCTTTCAACAGTTAAAGCGCGAAGATGAACGCTTGTCAACGGTGATTGAGAGCGCTCCATTGGGTTTTGTTTTGATGGGCAAAACGGGAGAAGTTCTTCTGTCGAATGCCCGTGCCCAACAGCTTATTCCATCGTTGAACCGTGGGATGCCTATCGAAGCGTTGCTCGAAGCGCAGGTGTTTTATGCACTCGGCGGCAAAGTGCTGGCTCATACCGAATTACCGGTTATGAAGGCGTTGTCTGGTGCACCGTTGGCGCGGAGTGAGATAGTCCATGAACTCGATTCAGAACGAATCCCCGTACGTCACGAGTTGGTTCCGATTGCGCAGACCGGGTATCTTTTGGTGCTCGAGGATATGCGTCAGTTCTATGAGCTTGACCGCCTCAAAACGGATTTCGTGAGCATGATTAGTCATGAATTGCGTACGCCGTTGGCAGCAATAATTGGTGCAACAAGTTTATTGCACACGACTGTGTTGCCGCACCGAGACGGCATTCTGCCAACCATTGAACTCATTCAGGCACAAGGGGTACGTCTGCAGACGTTGATCGATGATGTGTTGAACTTGTCCCACATCGAGCGCAACGGTATCACCCTCCAACGCGATACGGTCGACGCCTCGGTACTCATCCAAAAAGTCATTAGTCGCGATGCAACGTGGAAGGCACGGTGTCGCGTCACGATTATCCAAAATGAAATGATTGCGGTGGATGTGGGTAGATTTGAACAAATATTGGCAAATCTGTTCGACAATGCAGTCAAATACGCCCCTCTGAGTGAAATCGAGATCCACATTGGGCCTGTGGACCCAACCACCGCACAGGTGCAAATCACTGTTCGAGATTTCGGAACTGCACTTACAGATGTCGAATATGCCCGCGTGTTTGATCGTTTCTATCAGGCGCATCAGCACGCGGCGCACGGAGGAGTCGGCCTTGGACTGGCAATATGCAAATACTTCATCGAAGCGCATGGTGGCACTATCCGCATGGATGCCACGCCACTCCGAGATGGCTCTGTTGTTACCATAACCGTACCTACCGCACAAAGCGGCATGCACACCTCCAAGAGTGGACAGACGGCGTCATTTCATGCCCTGGTGGTAGAGGATGACGATGTGTTGCCGCGCTTTATTCGCCATGCGCTGTTAGAGGTCCATGGAACCACCGATAGTGTTGCAACAGCCCGTGAAGCATTTGAACGGATAGAACGAACGCACTACGATGTGGTCTTGGTGGATCTGCGCTTGCCTGATTTGTCGGGCCTCGAATTTGTGCGTGATATTCGCACATGGACAGCGATCCCGGTTATTATGATGACCGCTAGCGGTCATGAACACGACCTCCTCGACGCACTGCGTGCGGGTGTCGATGATTATGTGGTCAAACCATTCAGTACGGTCGAAATCGGATTACGAGTGCAAAATGTCTTGCGCCGCAAACGGGTACATGAGTTGCCCTTGGCACAGATACAGGTGGGGAACGTGGTGGCAATGCTGCAGAGTAAGCGCCTCGAAGTAGCGGGTGTCCAGGTTGACGTAACGCCTATCGAGTTCCGTATGTTCGTGCTCTTTGCCAGGCATCTCGGACAGGTATTGTCCCATGAGCGCATCCTCGCCGAAGTGTGGGGCGATCGCTATGACCAGGCCACACAATATGTCTGGGTCCACATTTCGCATGTGCGAAAGAAACTGCTTGCTGCCGGCGCAACTGGTGTCGCAATCGAAACCGTTCGCTCGGTCGGTTACCGGATGCAAGCAGTGCAGACTTCTGCACAATGATGCGTCAAGTCCTGCATGCTATGCTTCTGGTATACTCTTCTGTACGAGGCTGTTGAGGGAACACCTGCCCAACATTGAGGGAAAGTCTGATGCAGATACCATTCGGTGATTTCAAACGCCAATATCGTGAACTCCAGCGCGAACTCGATGATGCCGTGCAACACGTTATGCGCAGTGGCTCGTATATCCTCGGTCCTGCAGTCAAAGGGTTTGAAGCCGATTTTGCTGCGTACTGCGAAGTACCGCATTGTATAGGGGTAGGGAACGGTACCGATGCCATACAACTCGGGCTCGTGGCACTCGGTGTAGGCGTGGGTGACGAAGTCATCACTGTTGCCAACACGGGAGTTCCTGGGACTGCTGCCATTGTGGCCATCGGTGCGATACCGGTATTTGTTGATGTCGATCCCGTTACGCGCAATATGGACCCCCTGCTCCTCGAACAAGCCATCAGCCCACGCACCAAAGCGATCATGCCGGTGCATTTGTATGGGCTCATGGCTGATATGCCGTCTATTCTGGCTATTGCTCATCGCCACAACATCCCCGTTATCGAGGATGTCGCTCAGGCGCACGGCGCGCGATTGCACGGTGCTCGTGCGGGGAGTATGGGAGCTGTCGCAGCGTTTAGCTTCTATCCGAGCAAAAATCTCGGCGCAATTGGTGATGGCGGTGCAATTACCACCAACGATGCTGCTGTCGATAGCCAGCTCCGCAAACTGCGTGTGTATGGATGGGAGCGCAAGTATTACTCGACGGTCGAATCCGGCATGAATTCGCGTCTCGATGAGCTTCAGGCGGCAATCCTGGCAGTCAAACTGCGGCACCTCGATGCAAGTACTGCGCGACGCGTGCAGATTGCGACCTATTATCGCGAGCAGTGCGCTAACATAGGTCTCGTCCTGCCGAGCACGCCAGGAGGGTACGAAGCGGTGTACCACCTATTTGTTGTCGAATCAGCGCATCGTGATGCGTACATGGCGCGCCTCGGCGCTGCTGGTGTGTCGACTGATATCCACTATCCACTGCCCACGCATACGCAACCGATTTATCAGCGTTATGCACCGCTCGGCGGGCTTGCGGTAACCGAACGCCAATCCCAGACGGTCTTTTCGTTGCCCAACTTCCCCGAGTTATCGGACAGCGAAGTCGAATATGTCGCACAGACGGTACGTGCAGTTGCTGCCACGATAGAGGCGAAGTAATGTCACTCTTCAAGCGGCTCTTTGGCCGCGGTATTGATGC
This sequence comes from Roseiflexaceae bacterium, assembly GCA_041300425.1. GTDB lineage: Bacteria > Chloroflexota > Chloroflexia > Chloroflexales > Roseiflexaceae > UBA965. The sequence goes on along the minus strand of JBFYTT010000363.1, from coordinate 1,179 downwards.
ACCGCGCACCGAAGCAGAAGCAGACACCGAGGCAGAACAGCTTTCGACCGCCACGGAACGTACCCGCAAGAGCTTCTTCGGCCAAATTGCGGCGTTGTTTCGCAGTGCAGCACTGTCGCCAGAGCTCTGGGACGATATCGAAGCTCTCTTGGTCCAGGCAGATGTCGGCATCAACACGACCACTGCGCTGGTTGCACGCGTCAAGGAACGGGTCCGTCGCGCAGGCGTCAAAGAGCCGGCCGAAGCGCAACAGATGCTACACGACGAGATGGTCCGTATCCTACAGGAACAGGATCGGCCATTCACACAAACAACCAAACCACATGTGGTGTTGGTCGTCGGCGTGAATGGCGCAGGCAAAACTACCCTGATTGCCAAGCTGGCGCATCGATACCTCGCCCGTGGCCAAAAAGTCGTACTCGCCGCGGGCGATACGTTCCGTGCCGCTGCTGCCGAACAACTCGAGACCTGGGGCCAGCGTGTGGGCGTGCCGGTCGTGTCACGCGGACAAGGTGGAGATCCCGGGGCAGTGGTGTATGATGCGATGGAAATAGCCACAACAACCGATTGCGACGTAGTTATCATCGATACCGCTGGTCGTTTGCATGCCAAAGTCAATTTGATGCAGGAACTCACCAAACTCCGCAACATTATTCGGCGCAAAATGCCGGATGCACCACATGAAGTGATTTTGGTGATCGATGCAACGACGGGGCAAAACGGGGTTTTGCAGGCCAAAGCCTTTGCTGCAGCATCTGATGTTACAGCAGTGGCAATTACCAAAATGGATGGTACCGCCAAGGGTGGCATTGCGTTTGCGATTACCCAAGAGATACAGCGCCCGGTACGCTATGTCGGCACCGGCGAAAAAATGACCGACCTCGCACTATTTGACCCAACAACGTTTGTGGATGCACTATTTGCGCGTCAGCATTAACCCGTACGGGAGAAAGGGCCACCCTGCTATGCACAGCGACGAAGTCATCCAGCAGATTCAACAACCCCCTGTTGAGTTTGTTAGTTTACAGTTCACGGACATTGCGGGTATGCTCAAAAATGTCACCATCCCAGCGAGTATGATTGCCGACTGCCTCGATCATGGGGTGTGGTTCGACGGATCGGCCCTCGAGGGCCCCGCGCGCGTGGCCGAGACTGACATGTATTTGATAGCCGATACAT
>JBFYTT010000358.1:0-3789 GCA_041300425.1 Roseiflexaceae bacterium | reverse complement strand
GACGCAACGGCTGCACGTGGTGCAGCTGCAGCAGCGACAGGCGCAACAGGAGCTACTGCCACCGCAGCAGGTGCGGCTGCGGGTTTGGAGGCGACTGCAGCGCCGGCTTCGCCGGTACGTGCAATGACTCCACCGACCGGTGTCCGTGAACCTGCCTCGGCGACGATTTCGCTGATGGTGCCGGCGACGAACGTTTCGATTTCGATGGTTACCTTATCGGTTTCGATTTCGGCAATGGCTTCGCCTTTGTTGACGTGATCGCCGACTTTTTTGAGCCAGCGCACAATCAACCCCTCGGTCATGTCGAAGCCCATCTTCGGCATGGTAATATCTGCCATGGTCCTACCTCCGGTCAACGCAGATTAGCTGCGATTCAAGACTTTTTTGATGGCGGCCACAATGCGTTCGGTGGTGACGACGACCTGCAGCTCGAGGTTCTTGGCATACGGCATCGGCACTTCGCGGAAATTGACGCGTTGGATGGGAGCATCCAAGTAGTCAAATCCGGCCTCGTAGAGGCGCGTGGCTATTTCGGCCGATGTGCCGTAGGACTGCCAATCTTCGGTCACGACGACTGCATGATTGGTCTTTTTGAAGCTCTCGAGCGCGACACTCATGTCCAGCGGACGGAGGGTGCGCAAATCCACAACCTCGACCTCGATGCCTTCTTGGGCCAGGATCTCTGCGGCTTGGAGCGACAGATGTACCATCCGTGAATACGTTACCACAGTTAGGTGGCGACCTTCACGGGCCAAAACGGACTTGCCGATGGGAACAATATAGTCGCCATCCGGCACTTCGCCTTTGACGCCGTACATCAAGGTGTGCTCGATAAAGATGACCGGATCGGGGTCGGCCATGGCAGCCCGGAACATCCCCTTCATGTCGGCAGGGGTTGCAGGTGCAACGACCTTGAGACCAGGGATATAGGCAAACATGGCGTCAAACGATTGTGAGTGAGTGGCCGACAACTGCGTCCAACCATTGGTTGTGCGCATGACCAACGGTACCGAAAACTTGCCGCCGAACATGCTGTAGATCTTGGCGGCGTGGTTGATGATGATGTCGAATGCCAGCAACGAGAAGTTGACCGACATGATTTCGGCAATGGGACGCATGCCGGCCATGGCGGCACCGGTTGCCAAGCCGAGGATGCCGGCTTCGGCGATGGGAGCATCACGGATGCGCTCGGGGCCGTACTTCTCGAGGAAGCCAGCAGTCACGCCGTAGGTGCTGCCGTAGTGGCCGATGTCTTCGCCGATGATAAATACCCGCTCGTCTTGCATGGCCTCGTGTAGGGCTTGCTGGAGCGCTTCACGTACAGTTAGGATCGCCATTCACTATCTCCTTCACGGGTTGCCGAGCAACCGCGTTCACTTCAGCTAGACGAGCGTCGGATCGACGGTCAGAGTCTCGAGCGGGGCGGCATAAATGCCGGCGTCGGTCAACCATTCGTTACCAGGGACGGGGCTGTTGTCGGCGAATTCGACCGATGCATCGACTTCGACATCGATTTGGACGTCGATGGCGTCGAGCCGTGATGCGGGGCAGATTTCTTCGTCGATGAGCAATTTGCGATACGCTTCGATGGGGTCAGCGCTGCGGTGCTTTTCGACGTCCTCTTTGGAGCGGTACTTCTGTGTGTCTTGGGCCGAGTGACCGCGGAACCGGTAGGTCATTGCTTCGACCAGGACCGGTCCTTTGCCGCTCCGGGCATACTCGACGGCTTCGCCCACTTGCTCGCGGACGCCCAACAGGTCATTGCCGTCGATGCGCATTGACTTCATGTCGAACGCATTGGCTTTGCGGTAGATTTCGGTGATAGACGAATGGACTTCGAGCGGCGTGCCCATGGCAAAGAGGTTGTTTTCGCAGACAAACACAACCGGTAATTTCCACAGCTGGGCAAAGTTGAGCGCTTCGTAAAATTCACCGCCGTTGGTAGCACCGTCACCAAAAAATACCATGACGACGCCGTTGGTTTTCTGCATTTTGCATTGCAACGCGACGCCATCGGCCAACAACAAATGACTCCCGACGATAGCATAGCCACCCCAGAAGTTTTTGGTGTGGTCTGCAAAGTGCATCGAGCCACCCATCCCGCGTGAACAGCCGGTGTCTTTCCCGAACAATTCGGCCATCAAGGGGTTAATATCGAGACCACGGGCAATAGCGTGGCCATGGTCGCGGTAATGCGTGAAAACATGATCTTGGGGCTGCAGATTCGAGATTGCACCGACACCGGTTGCTTCTTCGCCTACATAGAGGTGCAAGAAGCCGCCGATTTTGGAACGCGTGTACATCTCTTGACACTTCTCTTCGAAGCGACGAATCATCATCATCTGGCGATAGTACTCGACCAATTGGTCGGCACCGAGGTGCTCGAGAGCCCGGGTAAATGGCGTACTGGTCATACTGCTCCTCACCGACTGTGTGGCAGAGGTAACTGCCTTTGTAGAACCACGTTGTTTTTGCATTGTGGCTCCTCTTCAACAAAAAGAAAGCACGCAAGAGTATCGACAAGACTATGGTAAGAGCAGAACGTCGGCAACATTGCTGTCGTTCAGCGAACCGCGAGGTGGAGGCCTTCGATAATCGTAATCAACCCACGCATATCGAGTGCCGAAAGTCGCTTGGCAGGTGCTTTGTCGGTCCCACAGAGTAACAATCGTTTACTCGGATGCAGATACCAATCTGCAAGGGGATCAACTTGCGCCAATGCATCTGCCAACGGAGTCAAATCAACGGACGAGCGTGATTGCGCGGCAACGCCCATCCAATTGTGGCGTTCTTCGCGGTACACCGCCAACACGGCACCCGCCCGATAGGCCATCACAGACGAGCCACCATACGGACCTTGCATTGCAATACCGCGCCCCCATGGGGTGTGGAACTCAATGCGACTGGCGAATGCTTCACCCAGTTGGACCTGTCGCACTTCGTGGGCATACCATGCATCCAGATTGGGTAGCATCAATTCGACGACTTTGTCGGGATCGTGCTCAAAAAGGATGTTGAACGAGTCGGCCAGCATCCCCAAATCGCAACTCGTCTGCTCGCTGGGGAGCGCATTGTCGATGAGGGTTACTTGGCGGATCATGCGTTCGAGCGCCACATCGTGCCCGACGAGAGTCCGACGCACCAACTCGGCGGCACTCAATGTGCGCACATGACGTTGGTGATGGTCGAATCGTCCGAGGCCGGTGTCGACATGGATCACATGTGGATCGCTGTCGGCTGGCAGGTTATTGAGCGTCGTACCAGCGGGGACAAAACGCACCTGATAGTCGTGAGCTCCACCAAACCGTTTAAATATCCAGATTGCAGCGATACAATCGAGATCCGGTGCGAGATGCGCCACGATTGTCGTCGGCACTTCCACGTTCCGCTGACTCCTCTCTGCCTGCCATACCACCATCACTCTAGACCGGTGGACCCGTGGGGTAAATGACGCGCGCTAGTATAGCAGAAGAGCCAAATTCGTGCAACGTCGCATTCTATTGCCCCAAAACGAAACAACTATACACCAACCAGTGGTGCTATCGACGTCGGACACCCACACATCGCACGCACGAAGAGCGCATCTGCCACACACCGCACAACGGAGATGCTCAGGAGCGTCGCGTGAGCGCGGCCTGGGCACACATCGAACGCCAGGTGTGGGGCAGTCGGCATGACAAGCCCACACTGCCGAGAGCGTAAAGGATTGACACGCCTTGGTACGGAGCACAGTAGTGCGAAACAACCAAAAAAATGACGAACAAAAGGGGGCTTTCTCATCACTCTTTC
>JBFYTT010000353.1:0-3197 GCA_041300425.1 Roseiflexaceae bacterium | reverse complement strand
ATACAACGCAGTACATCGTGAATGCTACTCCTAAGAGTGTATCGAATGTATTTTTTGGCCTGCTTCAAGCACGTGCGCGGGCTGTAGGGTACACCATTTGGATGCGGCCAGATCCTCGGAGTGCGACCTCGGTCGAAGTAATTTTTGTGGCTGGTGTGCCGCCGATCGCTGCCACACGATGGATTGTTGCCAGTCTCTTATTGTTTGCTACCGTCATTTCGTGTCTGGCCTGCGGCGCACTCTACCATGGCACCGATGTGTTTGCGCACCCGACACGTATTCTTGATGGCTGGCCGTTCGCAGCAACGCTATTGGGGATATTGGCGACGCACGAAATGGGTCATTATGTCGTCGGTCGGTGGCGCGGGGCTCCGGTGAGTTTGCCCTATTTCATCCCATTACCACCCCCCTTGAGTTTCACGGGGACCCTCGGGGCAGTCATCGTCCAGCGCGAACCTATGCGCGATCGACGGATGTTGCTCGATGTCGGTTTGGCTGGTCCGTTTGCCGGGCTACTCGTAGCCGTACCGCTCCTCATCTACGGTTTGATGAACTCAACGGTCGGACCGGTGCCGACTACCGGGTATATCCAAGAGGGGAACTCAGCATTTTATCTACTCGCAAAATTCCTTGTGTTTGGGACCATGTTGCCATACAACGGGATGGATGTGCAGCTCAATGATGTCGCCTTCGCTGCGTGGATAGGGCTTTTGGTGACCATGTTTAACCTGCTCCCAATCGGCCAGCTCGATGGGGGGCATGCAGCCTATGCGCTTTTTGGACCCAAATCTGTCTATCTCGCGTATGGGGCAATTGCGTTTTGTCTGTTGTTGGGTATTTTTGTCGACAACACCTGGCTCGTATGGGGTATGATAGCCACGCTTTCGAACCCACGACATCCGGCACCATTTGACGATGTCACGACCGTCGGGTGGCGTCGGATACTGCTGGCTGTCGCTGCACTGCTTGTCTTGTTGTTTTTGCTGACGCCAGCACCCATGCAACCGGTACCCGGTGTTATCGGGTAATGTAAATCGGATTCGTCATCAGCCATGGCGTCTTCGTTTTGGTTGATTCGATACGATAGACACCGCTTGCATTGATGGTGGTTAAGAGGGTGCTTCGGCCGCGCAAGATTTCGGTGCCATTATGGATCAGGCGAACCGATGCGTCGGTGCCTAGCGCCACTTTGATGGTGATCGGCCCCTCCCGTAGCGAGGCGATGTCGCCGGCATACCAGCGTTCAGCCCCGCGGAACGCCACAAATTCGAGATTGGGACAATCTCCCTCCATCCGATTCACCATGTAGCTACGCCCTTGTGCGAGCGCTCCGTAGACCATCCGCATCGCAGTGTTGAGATTTCCGGGGAGTTTTTCTGGCAACCATAGATAATTGGTCAACGTTTTGAAAGACCATTCATACGAAAAAACTTGCAGTCTTCCGAACGGGGATGGCCGCAAATACGCATGTGCGTTCAGCCCCCATATCCCGAAGGTCCGCTTGCCAGCGATATTCAACGCGTCCCACCATTCCAGTGTTGCTTTGGTCGGGCCGCGCAATCCACGCATGGGGAACGTATACAAGAATTCTTTGTTGCTCGGCGTTACCTGCTCACCCCAGTCGCTCATGAAGTTCCACAACTCGATACCGGTGCTTCGGCCCGACATATTGGTCGGACTGTTGATGTTCCAATCATCCCAGCGGAACAGCCCTTTGAATTCGTTGTAGGTCTGCTCGTCGGGATGCGCTATGATGCCGAAACCTCCTGCATCATAGGTTGCATCGATGAATTGCTGTGGTGGGAGCGTGTTGGAGATGACGCGGTCGACATTCAGCCCGAGGAAGTGGTTATGAAAGGGAGTAATCTCTTGGTCGACCAAGGTCAGCACGCCATCAATGTACCCTTGGTCTGCACGACCGTCGAGCGTGTCGTGGTCGGTGATGATGACCCACTCGATACCCGCTTGGCGTGCCGCACGGGCGATGTGTGGGATGGACCCACTGCCGTCGGAGTGCTGCGAATGTACATGAATCGCTCCAGGACTTGCATGCATGGCGTTCCTAATAGATACGTGGCAAGAATTTTGCGACTTTTTGGGCATAGTCAGCGTATGTCGGAAAGTAGTCGCGCAAAAATTCTTCTTCACGCCGTGATTTGAACTCGAACCAGACAGCCAGCACCACCGTCAACACAATCCCCCACCAACTTGTAGTGAGGAGCGCGTACCCCATGCTCCCACTTATGACTGCGGTGTAGATGGGATGGCGTACAATAGCATAGACACCAGTGGTCACTAATTGCCCGTCGTCCAGTGGTTTGGGGAATGCAGTCAGATTCCGACCAAGCGCACCAAACCCTCCCCAGCCGAATCCAACCGCAACGAGACACAATAGTGCTCCGAGGATGGTACTCAACAAACCGCCGTCGTACTGTCCGTCTGGGACAAATCCTGACGTGATTATCATGATAATGATGATGAATTGACCGACGACCCACCATCCGCCGCGAGACCCGTGTGCTGATACTGACATAAATACCTTCTTTTTGGTTTATGAGGACAATCATAGCATGGAACCTTTTGTACACACACCCGTTCATCCACTGCATTGGTATGACGAACAGCACTATGGTCGGATGCGCATGACCGGGGCTGATGCATTGCCGTTACTGCATCGGTTGACGACCAATCATATGCTCCAGCTGGCAACCGGCCAATCCTGTCAGACCGTCTTGACCACACCAATCGGACGCTCCATGGACCTCTTGAGTGTTGCCAATGACCATCCTGCAGTGTGGGTTTTTACCAGTGCCGGACAAGGACCGATGGTGTACACACACCTCAAAAAGAATATCTTCTTTAATGACAAAGTAACTCTCGCGCCCGCAGCCCAGAGTCATCGCCAATACACACTCTACGGCGAAGGTGCAACTGCGTGGCTATCGACGCAGACGGGGATCGACATGGCCGCAGTGGTTCGTAGTGGGATAGCCCGTTGGCACGAAACGTTGCTTATGCGGACCACGCCGCTCGGGGGCGACGGCTGGCGGATCTTAGAACCCATCGATGCGAGCGATGGGGTGCTCCCGCGTGACTCCGTGCCCCAACTCGATGCGGCGACACTGTCGTTGTGGCAACTCGAGGCAGGGGTGCCCGCGTTTGGGAGCGAAATCGGCACCGACTACATCCCGCTCGAG
>JBFYTT010000335.1:0-8013 GCA_041300425.1 Roseiflexaceae bacterium | reverse complement strand
CACCGGGAGTGCGGTCGGTTGCGCCGTGGCGGCCGGTTGTCCACTGTTTGTGCTATCAATCGCTGAGATGACGGTAGCGGTTGGCGGTGCACTGTCGGTCGGTGCTGTTTGGACCACACGTTCGGGTGGCGTAGGGCGGAGGATCATCCCCACCACCACAAAAACGACTCCAATCACAATCAAGAGACGACTGAGCATCGCGCACCCCCAGCTAACTGCTGTCTATACAGTAGCGGGGTTTGTCCCGTGCGGATTTGGTATTTTTTACAAAAATCGTTGCCGCTCCCAATAACTGCATTATTGACAGTAGAAATCTTGTTGCAAATTACGTACACACGGCGTCCATCATCGTGTCACTCAGAGGAGGTTGACACAGGAGGTAGGTATGTCACGCTATGCAGTATGGGTTGTGGTGCTGTTGTTGGGGGCAAATTTGGTCGTTGGGATGGTGCGTCCGAGCACAACTGCTCCGCGCGACGAAGCGGATGGAGCAGCAGCGCTGAGCAAACCATGGCTGCTCGAGCGAGCAATGGCCAGTGACGAGCGTGGTGCGCGGGCGCTCGAGGATATCAGCAACGAAGCCGGGATGTCTGCCTATGTGAAGTCCGCCACGGCGATTAATCTCACCAATGCCCGAAAAGCGTTCACCAAGGGGGTCGAAGCGCAGACCGCCGATTACATCATCGGCCTCGTTCCGATAACGGGGTACGATGCAAGTTGGGACGTGCATGTTTTGGTGCATCGGACTGGCTGGATCCTGGCGTACTACCCCAAGGAGTGGGTGACTGCCAGCGCATTGAATGAAAAACACCAAATCGTCGGCGGGAGCACGAAACTTTCACTTGCCATCGATGCCGTGGGAGCGAAAATAGGCCAAAGTTTTAGTGCGAAATATTCCTATTACAACTTCGCACAGCCCAGTGCGACCAAGATGCTGGTGATTTACTATAAAGATCCCCAATCACCTCGTGTAAAACTCCCAAATTCAAATACCTATTATGAAAAATCATTGCTGCTCACGGGCACAGGATATTACGGTTTTCTGATTGATGATACAAGAGTCATTAATCATGCATATTAGTCGGGCTTTCATTACGTTGACATTTCCAGCACATTTACTGAAGGTACTTATGTCAATATCCATTCGGGTCAAGGATCATGGGGCATGATCGTCATTCTGTACTCATAGGGGTCATTATGCGATACATACTGTGCCTCCTACTCGTGAGCACCATACTCGTGAGCCAGCAGAACTCCACTCACGCAGCAGCAACCTTTTCAATTACCAACGTGACCAAATTCGCCCATCTACCGCTCAAACGCAGTGCGACACTCGAAACAGTGATGGGCACCATCCAAGAACGGGTGTACATGGAAAACATCGAACGGCAGGGGAGTTTGGGCACCGTACGGCCAGCTCCTGGCGCGTTGTTGACGGTCATGGCTGCCATCGATGAACGTATCATCCTCGAAAACGTCGAGAACACGGGTGTGACGTCGATTGTGAGCCGAGCAGACTTGCTGACCGTGATGCAGTCGATCGAATCTCGTTTTTATGTCGAAAACATCGAGCAGATGCTGAGCAGTAGCCTGCCAAAGCTTGTGCTCGATGCCGGGGTCCCAACGGGGACGGTGGTGCGGGCGATTGCACCTGCAAATGAGCCCACTTCGACAGTGACACACACACCGCTGCTGACCGTGACGCCGACCGTCGCAGTCGATCTGACGCAGACACCGCTCCCGACTGCGACACAGACCGTTTCTGCGACGCAAATCCCGCCGCTAGCGCCGATACAGCCTGACAGCCCGCAACCGTAATGGACTGGCACATCTGAACGCACCGTCAGCAGCAGAGCTGCTGACGGTGCGTTTGTGTTGCTGCAAGGGTGGAGATGTATCAATTCAGTCGAAGCGATCGGACTTGGTACGTGTAGCCTAGCGAATTGTGATGGTATATCCAATTGAGTCCAAAATGCGCGGATCTGTCACATAATATGCGCTGTATAAAGATCGCTCACCAAGAGTGGGAAGATATCCGCACCCTAATACCCAATTCGAAGTGATGCATATCGTATAACTACCGGACACCACCGGTTCGACCACAGATTCTGATTGCCAAATGCATGTTCCAGTTCTAGTTTCACAAAAATATGCATAGACACCGCTACTAATCTTGAAACGTAATTTTTTTGTAGTGAAACTTCTGTTCTTGACAAGTGCCTCAAGACGTAAATTTTTTGTGTAGTATGCGCAAACGTCCCATTCTGTACTCTGTCTCATACACAAAGATGGGAGCGGTGTTGTAGTCGGCGTATTTGTGACAGTTGGGGTACGTGTCACAGACTTCGTGAGTGTTTGTGTCTTCGTGACGGTTGCAGACAAGGTTTTTGTCGGTGTACGCGTTGATGTTTGGGTTGGGGCATTCGTCGACGTCTTTGTTTGAGTCCTCGTCGGCGACGCAGTACGTGTCCTAGTACGGCTCCGTGTCGCAGACGCGGTAAAGGAACGGGTAGGCGTTCTGGAAGCAGTAAGGGTACGGGTGAACGTACGAGTCTTAGACGCAGTCCTAGAACGAGTCGGGGTAATTGTAGGGGTAGCAGTTTCGTCTGGGTATACAAATCGAATACGGGTTGTCACATCATCGACATTCATGTCTGTTGTATCTCCGCCGTACCGGACTGCAGTAATGCTTATTCGTATGTATCGTGCCTGCGTAGGAATACGAATCTCATTCGCAACTTCTAGCCAATTCGTTCCCGCGCTGTATTGTTCTCCAGAGTTCCAACCGTCTGGCAGCTGATTCATGATTGCATCAAAGAATACGATTTCGACGATTCCGCGTTCCGATTTACCAGGGTCGATAAATGCTGATCCACGAACTGTCCCATACCCTTCTGCGATCCAAGATTGATACGAGAGTAACGAAAAGGTTTGAAAGAACGATGCTCTGGTCGCGCTTGTGGTAGCGACCGAATATGAGCCGCTACGAACGAATTCCGAATTAACAACGAATGACCCTCCACTTTGCTCCCAACCTGACATATTGCCGGTCTCGAAGCTACAGTTATTCGTGCACAACTCGATGTACCCCGTGTCGCCGCGCGGGTGAAGAGTTGCTTCAGAAGCCTGCGTCTGAGGAATAATCGATGAATGGATAACAAAAATCGTCAGTGCTATTGAAAGAACTAACACTCGGACGTTCAAAGCGCTCATAAAAACCTTATCTTGAAGAGTGCACTATCGATTGTCAAAAGCACGTTGTGTACTCCCGAGACTTGTGACATACCCTTGTGCTTTGCATGCAGTTTGCGAGCTCCACGAAGATTCGACATAAAAAATACGCCAGCGCAAATACTCACGATACAGCTGCATCCAAGAATTAGATGTTGGTAGATAACTCGTCCCACGGGTACATTCATCCACTAGCACACTCCCATTTTGACGCCACACCACAATGCGAAACCCGTGAGGATAGTAATAGCTCATATTGCTCCCAGCACTCCATCGTAAGGTGGGCCAGATGCCTCCTGAAGTGCGATAACCATCACTCGGTGAACTGGCGACAACTTTATTTGCGGGTTTAGGATTATTGAAGTACCGCGAACTCCACATGGTGCTGTCGATCTTCGCACTGTCCTTGCAAGAACTTGATTGTTCGCCGCTCCATGACTTGCTCATGTAGTTAACACGCCAATGTATGGTGCCCGTATATTGACGTGTCCAATCGCCACTGCTCGCACTGTAACTGGTCGATGATCGACACTCATCAACTATCAAATCAGAGAAAGATGAGTTTCTACTTACTTGTATTCGATATCCATATTTCCCCAAATCGGCGCGCGCCGGACTCCACGAAAGAGTTTTCCACTTGCCGTCACTAGTTATATCTCCAGTAGACGGGCTCAAAGACGTGGGTGCTGCATTCGATGTATTCGTATCAAAGTAGCGCTGAGTACTCCAGAGATATCCCGTTTCAGGGAACGAATCACATGCATTCTTATTCCCGTTCCAATTTGTGTTCTCGTAGCCTATTCGGTAGTACAATCTGCCTTTGTTTTTAATCATCCACCAGATATCGTCAGCACTATACGATGTGCTCGTCGTGCATTCATCCACAAGCGTAGAGCTAAATGACGACGATTTACTGATTTGAATCCGATATCCGTACTTGACCAAGCTGTCCATAAACGCGCCATTAGCCCACCGAATTGTTGGCCAACTACCATCACTACTCACGGCGCCGTTCGACGGAGATGAAATAACAACGGGATTCGTTGGCTGCCGATTGGTGAAACGTCTTGTCACGCTCCAGAGTGTAGGTTCAATGCTCTGAGCTTTACACGAATCTTTGTTGCCGTTCCACGCTTCCTTCACATATGTAATGCGCCAATACAACAGACCGTTATATTGCCGCGTCCATTCAGGTGTGTCTGCAGTGTATGAATTCCCCGAGCGACACTCATCGACAATTGGAGTGGCAAATGAATTTGTGCTACTCACCTGCACACGATACCCATAACGAGCGAGATCCGAGCGAGCAGGGCTCCATTGCAATTGCGGCCACAAACCGTCAAGCGTGGGAGTTCCATCAATTGGGCTCGTGAGTGTCGGCTTCGCCGCTGATGTGTTTGTCGTAAATGAGCGTGGAGTGCTCCACAGGGTGCTATCAACCGGTTGCCGTTTGCAGACGGCTTTGTCGGTCCATGCAGATTGCACATATGTCAGTCGGTAGTGCCACAATCCCGTGTTGCTTACCATCCACCAGATGTTATCTGGCGTGTATTGCGTATCCGATCGACACTCATCTACCAGCAACGAACTAAATAAACCGGTTCGACTTACCTGAATACGATACCCGTGCTTCGCAGCATCAGCCATATATGCACCAGGAGTCCATTGTATTGTCGGCCATGCGCCATCTGTCCTCGTTGTTCCATTTTCCGGGGCTGTAACAATTGGCGGGTTGTGTGGTTGTGCGTTTTTGAAATTCCTGGTGATGCTCCACGTATTCGCACTCACAGCTTGACGGGCACAGGCAATTTTGTCGTCGCCCCATGCAGACCGAACATAGTTCACACGCCAAAATAGCGTACCGTTGTGCTTTCTCGGCCAATTCGGGTCTTCAGCGGTATAGCTGGGATTCTTACGACACTCATTCACAATCGTTGTCGAAAATGACTCGTTAAAGCTCACTTGAATGCGGTAGCCGTACTGTGATAGTTGAGAATTCGCCCCGCTCCAGCGCAACTCGCTCCAGAGACCATCAGGACTCTGCGACCCAATCGCTGGACTGAGCAAGATAGGTTGCAGATTCGTCAATGGATTCGCAAACGACCACACCGCACTCCAAGGATTTCTTATTGCTGCAGCTTTGCACTTTGCCTGATCGTTTTGCCAATCCGCCGATGCATAGTTAACGCGCCAGAAAAACTTGCCGGTCCGCTCTGCAGCCCACCATGCATCTTTCGGCAGATATCGTGCATCAGTGACACATTCATCGACTTCGAAACTGGTAAACGTTTCGCTACGACTGGCCTGCACACGATACCCAAACGGAGCTGACATAAAAGAGCCGTTTTGCCACGTAAATGTAGGCCAGAGTCCATCTACGGTCGTCGTGTTCGTTGTGGGTGTGACCAACATGACTGGGTTATTTGGCACCGCAGTTGTGAAGCTTCGAGGCATTGACCAAAATGAGTTGTGTACATAAATTGGTTCGCATGTTGCCTTTGTGCCATCCCACGCCTGGGTTAAATAATTTACACGCCAATAGAACGTCCCAGTATTTTTCCGAGCCCAATCATCCATGGTAGGGGTATACGAATTGGTTGAGCGACAGTCATTAACTATAGTTGTCAAAAACCTGCGGTCTCGACTCACCTGAATCTTATAGCCATACTGACCGAGTTCTGCGGTTGCGGGGTTCCAACCGAGTAAAGGCCAAAGACCGCTCGGGTCAGCGTAGCCATCTGCAGGGGATGTCAATGAGGCCGCCTTATTGACCGCTGGATTTTGGAATGAACGTGATTCACTCCATAAGTTGTCATCCAGCGACTGCGAAAGGCATTGCGCTTGCGTCGACCAACTCTCACGGACATAATTTACGCGCCACGTGTATTTACCCATTTGGGCATGTGACCACCACGCAGCTGTAGGTGTGTAACTCGCTGTGCGAACGCATTCGTTGACAATTTTCGAAACACCTGTTCCTGTGCGTGAAATCTCGATGCGGTAGCCATTCCTCGCAACTCCAAACGCACCGTCACGCCAGCGCAATACAGGAATTTTCCCTGTCGTACTCACAAATCCTGTCGTAGGTTCGGTAAGTACTATGCCAGGACGCGATGTGAAAGAGCGTGTGACACTTTCCGCACCCGAAACGTACGAAGTATACCTGCCACAAGCTGATTTGTCCGTCCAATTTTGTGTGACGTAATTGATGCGCCAATACAATGTACCGTAGTGCTCTGCCATCCAGCCAGGATTGGTAGGTGTATAGCTCGTATCGGTGGTGCACTCATTCACGATGATGTCCCGACTAAAATCCCGTGTCCGACTGACTTGGATACGATACCCGAATGGTGCAGAACCCAGATTTCCCGCCGGTTGCCACCGCAACGTGGGCCATGTACCATCTGACGTAACGACGCCATCTGCAGGAGCAATGATGTCTGGTTTCACACGGATGTCGATAGTACGTGGATAGCTGCGCACTACAGAATTTGATAAAATGAGGTCGTCACATTTATTGGGAACAGGCAAGAGAGTCCCCTTAGGGAATGCTTCATATTGGTATGTATAAACACCCGACATTTTTAGAATTCTGCGGAAAAAACCTTCTTGTAGCACCCCACCAGGTTGGGTTGTGGCATCTATTTTAGGGTTCGTGGTGCAGTACGATAAGTCTGATTTCCCGAACCTTTTCAGACTAAAACGGTAAAAAGCAACTTCTGGTGAGACCATCTGCCCATTAGTCACCACACGTGCCCAGGTTGTCTGTAACGATTCTGCCTCAAAGCTCATTGGCAAACCAGTTGCTTTGTCTGGTACAGGTGAACGAACGACCAACCCAAAAGAAATGAAGTGTCTCTCTGTACTCCACCCCACTGTCTGACCGCGATTCGCTGCCTTGCAACTCTCTTTGTCAGCCATACCAACAATAGATGGTCGCACACGCCAAACGAAACTCCCTTGATTCGCACGCATAAAATCGACAGACGGTTTCGCATAGACTCCGCTACCGTCCGCAGCCTTTGCGACACACTCATACACAGCAGCACCGCTCCATGGTCGTCCATCATCAGCTTTCACCTCGAGGTAAAACGCCTTCACGGAAGCAAGGTCAGATGATCTTGGGTCGAGTTTCCATTTTAATTCTGGCCAATTCTCAGATGTTGGGACCACATAATCAGCTGGCTGCATATCGGTTATTGCGATCGTAGCGTCATCTGCGGCATTCACACTCAGTCCATCAACACAATATGTGTTCGTAGGAGAAAAAGAAGCAGCGCCGAGAAATCCTATCATTGCATTTAAAGCTGAATCATTTTCGACAATCTGCGAATGATCGATTCCCAGATTACAATATCCAATCATGAACACAGTTCGCCGACCAACGATAGATTTGGGATTCCAATTGACCTCCGCTTTGCGACGGGTCAAGCTGAACTCGTTTACCGTCCCATCTCCGGTGCCGTTAGTTAGTAACCACTCACCACTGCTCGTTTTTGAAACGCGGGCGACTGTCGGTTCTTTAAGTTTTGAAGGAGTATTTGAACTGAATTGA
Source organism: Roseiflexaceae bacterium (assembly GCA_041300425.1). GTDB lineage: Bacteria > Chloroflexota > Chloroflexia > Chloroflexales > Roseiflexaceae > UBA965. The sequence goes on along the minus strand of JBFYTT010000335.1, from coordinate 227 downwards.
ATCAAATAATCGATGTCTTTAGTGAGTGCCGTTACAGAATCAAGATCGTCGCGACCGACCTCTTCGGCCAATTTATGTTGTTTTGCCCTATCACCGAACTCATCGGCTAGTGCATTCCAATACTGCTCCTTCGTGTTTATGGACTTGCCAGATATTCGTAAAATATCTGGCGTTTGACTGATGTACAAATCAGATGGCAATAACTCGATTGCACCAGGGATTTTGGA
>JBFYTT010000315.1:0-5302 GCA_041300425.1 Roseiflexaceae bacterium | reverse complement strand
CCGCTCGCACATCTGAGCGACAGTGCGACGAAGGTATTGGGGAGGGGCAAGCCCTTGGCGGGCGAGTTGAAGATTTCCCAATCGCGCAGTTCCCCACGCGCACCAATCGAGATGTTGCCGGTGCCGATGCCGCCGAGGGGGAATGCGGCGCTGACGGCCTGGGCTGCGTAGTGACGGGATGTTCGTGGCATCATTGCACCTTTCACTCCTCCAAAAATCTCCGCTGAACCGGTCACTACGACTGCTCGGACTCCCAGGTGGGGCGTTCCCAACCGAACTCGAGCTGGTGGCGTTTGAAATGTGCTTGCAGATTGGGATCACGTTCGACCAGCTCAACGAGGCGACTCAATGCGCCATTGAGGGCATCTTGCATGCCGTCTGGATATTTGGCGTAGCGCTCGGGGGCGACGTCGAGGATGAACGAAACGTGGAACCGGTAGTAACCGTCGCTGGTGATGTCGTGTGGCATGCTGTCCTCGCTGATATTTCTCTTATGGTAGCAAAGAAAAACGGAGCCTGTGATACGGGCTGAATTGCATCGACAGAATCTCCTGTGCTATACTAAAAGGAATGGCCCGGTAGCTCAATGGATAGAGCATCAGTCTTCGGAACTGAGTGTTGGGGGTTCGATTCCCTCCCGGGTCACCAGACGACGGTTCACCACTATGCACTGCATGGTGGTTTTTTCTATCGAAAACCATACCCATAGCCACCGTTCGTGACGGACTGGTATAATCGGTCATCTCGGCAGACCATCGAAAGCATACCATGGCCCTCATTGTTCGTCTGTACAGCGGATATCGTGGAACACGCATGGTGCACTGTGGTGTCGCTGGCGCGATCGGCGCTGCCATGCCGGACAACGCATGGCTGCAGCGTCTGTGTACATCCAGCGCGGGCCGGTATGGACCCCACCGCAGTGTGCGAGGCATGCAATGACACACCCCGTCGAACACCTCGCTACACTGATCCATACAACCACCCCAGCTGACTACCCACGAGCCACGTTGCAGACGATGCAAAAGCGCCTCCTCGTGACATTTGGGAGTGCTCTTGCCGGGAGTCGCTCGCACGAGACGAGGCGCATGCTGAGCGCACTGGCGCTCCACAAATCGCGTAAGGGCCAGGCGACGGTATGGGGGACTGAGCTCCGCGTCGACCGGCGCAGTGCGGCGTTGGTCAACGGCGTCTCGGCGAACCCTACAATTCGTGACGAGCACAGCAGATACGATGACATAGGGGCAGTCATCATCCCGGCGCTGATTGCCTGGGCAGAAGGCCGGAGCACGCCGGCGACCGGTTTGGAGCTGTTGCACGCCTGCATCATGGGTTACGAGGTCGTTGGGCGCATGCAGGCAGCCTGGGGAGGCTCCGCAGCAATCAATACGGATGTGCCAAAGCCCGGAGCATACAACGTGTATGGTGCAGCGACGGCAGTGTGTCTCATACACCGTGCAAAAGCCGGCGCACTTGCACAGGCACTCGCAATTGCCTGCGCCTATGCAGGTGGCACGCAGTACTCCACGGACAGCAGTCACACCCAAAAACTCCAGACCGGCAGAGCTGCCGAAGGCGGCTACATGGCGGCACAACTCACTGCAACGGGGTACAGCGGGACTACAGCGGTATTTGATCCAGTTCTCTGGGACAGCGCCGTTCAGCCGAATGCCAGCGAACATGCAGGCCCCACGGCCCTCAGCGCTGACTATGGCGTGTGTTGGCATGTCGATACCGCGTTTGGAAGCCCATCGTGCACGTTGGACGAGACAGCAGTAACTGCCTCGTTAATGGAACTGGTTGGTCCGGTTATCCCCGTGCAGCAGGCCGAGGCGCTGGTGGTCGCGGTGCACGAACTGCCGAGCGCGCTGTCTATCCAGCCTTTGATTGAATTGTTATCCGTCTCGGTATAAGAATCAGCAGTGAGGAATACCATGCAGAGCTATGATGCGATTATCGTCGGCGGCGGGATCTTTGGCTGGAGCGCAGCCTATCATCTGCAACAATTGGGCTGCATAAACGTATTGGTCGTCGACGCCAGTGCGCCGGGGATTGCGACGACTGGGGCCGGTGCGGGGTTCGTCGGCGCTTGGGCCGCTGGCTTTGGACCGGCGGGTTGGGGTCGCAACGAATTGGCGCTCGAAGAATACAGCATCGAGTTTTATCGGGCCTTGGGAAAACGCGCTGACATCCACTTGCGCGAGAACGGCAATTTGTTCTTGGCGCGTACCAAAGCCGGCTATGACGCTTATATCGCACCGATGCTACGCCATGCGTTGACCCCGGCGGACATCCAGTCGTTGGACGCCGGTGCCATCGCCGAGTTGAGCGATGGTGCCATCGCGGCGACCGAAGTCTATGGGGCAACATACCACCCACGCGGCATCCAGATCCACACCACACCTGCAGTACAGGCCATCGCCGACGCAGTGTTGGCCGCCGGTGGGACTGCTGTGTATGGTGAACATGTCGAGTCCTTGCATATGGACGGTGCGCGCGTCACTGGCGTGGTGACACGGAACGGCCACACATATATGTCGCGTACGGTCCTGCTCGCCTGTGGAGCCTGGAGCAACGACATTCTGGCCACGATCGGCATGACATTACCCATTTTTCGGGTGGTGGCCACACGCGTGATCGGCAATGCATCGGGTGTGCCGGCTACTCTCCCGACGATTATGATCCCCGAGCAGGGGGCATGGATCCGCGAACACAAGGGTGGCCTGCTGTGGGGGACGGGTGACGGCTACAAAGCGGTGCAGGAATTGCCGTTTGATTTACCGATAGGGACGCGTCCGTATTATCCCGAGCTGGTCACGAGCCTGACCGATGCGGTGCAAGAATCGTTCCAGCGCCTGTTCCCCATGGCCGATCTGACCGTACGCGAATGGACCCAGGGCGTGCCGGTCTACACGGTCGACCGGACATTTATCGCGGGTCCGGTGCCACAGGTGCAGGGGTTGTATGCGCTGACGGGTGACAACGAAGCAGGCGTCACCCACGGACCAGCATTGGGTCGTCTGGTAGCTGAACAGATGCTGGGACGGCCGGTGAGTGACGTCGACGCGGCGGTCTTTGCACCGGGGCGCTTCACGAAGACCTATGCCGACGAAGCAGCCGTTGCGCGGGCGATGCCGCCGAGAAGGTAGGTTGCAGGTTACAGGTTACAGGTTTGAGGTGTCACGTAATCTGTGCCCTCGGCTCAATATTGCAGACGCAAATGTATTTCGGTTCGCTGAGATTTCGTATCTCGGGCATGCACGCAGAAATTTCGTTCGCCGCCGGTATCTCGACGACACACAGAGGATCCACCATGCTCGACATCAGCGACTATCTCGCGAGCATTGCGCCAGAGCGGCGCGCTGCCACCGAACAGCTCCACCACGTCATCACGGCTGCGCTGCAACCGGGGTTTGTTGCACAACTGACCGGCAAAACGCTCGAATACGTGGTCCCGCTGTCGTACTATCCACACGGGTATCACACCACCAAAAACACGCCGTTGCCGTATGTCGCTATCATCAACCAGAAAAGTCACCTCGGCGTGTATGCATTTTGCATGTACGCATCGTCTCCATTGCACGAACGCTTTGCCGCTGAGTATCATGCAGCCACGGGAAGACCCGTAGACATGGGGGCTTCGTGCATTCGCCTGAAACGCATGCACGACATTCCCTACAGGTTGTTTGGCACCTTAGCAGGTCACTTTAGCGTCGATGATTGGATTGCGGTCTATGAAGCGTCGTTACCAGAGAAAATCCGGCAGAAACGCAACGCATACAACTAGGAATACATGCGCAGAGACGCTGCAGTGTGGAGGGAAAGTATGCACGTTACACCAACGATTACCTTCCGCGAGGAACCTCGTCATGAAGCATATGGATACGTCATGCAGTTTGTCGATTACTATGGAAATCGTTGGGATTTGCAAAAATGGTGTTAGTTTGTAATTGGTAGTGAGTGTTGGCAGTGAGTAGGTTTCAGGAAGCGGCTATCATGTGAGAATGCCCGAATGTTTGATTGGAAGTTTTCAGGGGAGTATGCGCGTAGGGGCGCGGACTATACCATGCGACGCATCATCAATGAGAACAGTCGACAGCTGTCGTTTGATCAATCCGGTTTTGAAGAACAACAGACGATTGTTCTACGTGCAGGGGATATATGACACTTTATGAGTTGACGTCAACCACATTTGAGGCAATTAAACGTGTCTCGTTCGCGGAACAATCCATCCAAGAACGGGCGGATTTGCAACGCATCTTGCGGTCACATATCCATGTTATTGGAGATGATTTGTACGTGCTGAGTGAAGAATTCAGCGATTGGGATGACAGTAAACGGCGCATCGATTTGCTCGCTATCGATCGCGACGCAAATCTGGTGGTTATCGAACTCAAACGTACAAATGATGGTGGCCTGATGGATTTGCAAGCAATCCGTTATGCCAGCATGATATCGACAATGACGTTTGAACGCGCGGTCGACGTGCATTCCCGATATCTCACACGCGTACATGCCACACCTGCTGGAGGAACAGCTACGGATCATGCGCGCGAACAGTTGCTGGAGTTTTTGAAATGGGAAGACCCAGATAGCGAAAAATTCGGCACTGATGTACGCATCATTCTGGTTTCTGAAGACTTCGGAAAAGAGCTGACATCAGCAGTACTCTGGTTGCGCGACCACAACATCGATATCCGCTGTATCCGATTGCGCCCCTACCAGCACAATAACTCAACCTTTATCGATGTGCAACCACTGATTCCCTTGCCTGAGGTCCAAGAATACCAAATCAAGCTCCGTCAGAAGGAACTCCATCAAACGGAACAACGCAACGCGCGTTCCGAAGAACTCCTGCACTTCTGGAGCGGGCTCGTGGCAGTGGCGAAAGAACAAAAGACGCGCCATGCAGAGATTAAACCCGGAACGTATAACTGGATTGGCGCGAGCTCGGGTCAACGTGGACTAAATTATGTCTACTCCACAACACAAACATACAACGTCGTCGAACTCTATATCGACCGTGGTGACCAAACGCTCAACAAGGCGATTTTTGATTTTCTCCATGACCGCAAAGCTGAGATTGAAAAGAATTTCGGGAATGGGGACTTCAACATTGAATGGCAGCGGTTGGATAACCGCCGTGCCTCGCGTATTCGAGTGGTCATCCCGGACGGTGGGTACTTGTGCGATGCTGACAAGTTACCAGCGAATTTTCGTGTGCTCGTCAATACGATGAATGCGCTCGAAAAAGCGCTCGCACCCCATCTCGTGAAGGCCGTTCAAGGCGCTGGACCAGAATAGT